>JAXHNP010000005.1 GCA_034520365.1 Desulfobacterales bacterium | reverse complement strand
GAAGGGGGGCAAATGAAATGAGAAATTTAGTTTTGTGGGTTTGGTGAAATGTATATGAAAGAAATGTGAGTGGTGGCGGGGCTTTTCATTAGGTTATGTGCTGCAGGTGTGGTGGTTATTGTGAGATTAGAAAAATCGGTTGATTTGGTTTAAATCGGGCGGATTTTTGCAAATGAAATGAGAAAAATCGATGGTTAGTTGATGTCCATCTGGCACGTCTCTTTTGTCATCATTTCCAGGACCTTAAAGTAAAGTTTGTGCGCCTGGTCTTTGCCGACGCGTAAATTTTTATCAATGTATTTAACCACTTCTGAAATCTGATCAATTTTTAAAAACCGGGCCTTCTCCATCAGGTAAATCGTTTTTTCGATTTGTGGGGTTATTTCTATGTCTGAGGCCTCGACGTGCCACTTTTCTCCCAGGGAGCTTTTGCCGTCCGGTGCGTAGTTTGCGCGGGCGGTGGTGTATTGGCAGCACTCCACGTCCGGCAACGGGGTGACACGGATGTCTGCCTCGTCGGCGCCGGATTGTTTGACGCAGTCCAGGGCGGCCTGGATGGCGACGCGGCCGCGGTCGACTTTGGTTTCGGCGGTTGAATAGATGTACCACTGGATTCTTTTGCGGTATGGGTGTTTGATTGAATAGTCCATTTTATTCAATATTTTATATGAAATCTTTTTTTGTGCCACGGGCTTTGGCTCCGCTTTTTTTTCAACTGGTTTTTGGTCAGCGTCCTGGCAGCCGGCAATCAGTAAAACCGCGCCGGCCAGTAAAAACAATGCGATCCGTGTTTTCATAACCCCCTCCTTTTTAAATGTCAAAGCGAACCATCTGCCGCGCGATCCAGATGACCTGGCCGATCACCCGGATCTCCTGCGGCGCCAACTCATAATCATCGTGATCCGGATTATCGGATTTCACCTTTATCTTATTGTGCGGGGTGTATTCCAGGCGTTTTAGCATGACCGTATCGCCCACGCCCAGGGCAAAGATGTTTCCGGATTTAACCTCCTTTCGGCCCAGGTCGACCATTACGGTGTCGCCTTCAAGTACGGTGTTTGCCATACTGTCGCCTTCAACCCGCATCAAAACGACACTGTTTTTGGTCGTGGCCACCTTTCGGAGCCAATCATGTCTAAACGCATAATAATCAAGCATCTCCTCTGATTGCACCACCAGCCCGCCGCCGGCGTTTAGCCGCGCATCTGCCAGCCGGACAAACACAAACCGGTCCATAAGAGACCGGCGATCCGGCTTATCTCCGCCGGTATATTTTGGCAGCCGGTCCAACGGGACATTATACGGCTCGCTGTGTCCGGTTAGCAACCAATCCCTATTACATTTAAAAAAAGCCACATATTTTTGCAGCGTGTTTTTATTGGGATATCTGCCCGCTTCATGGTCCCTGATTGAGCTGACCCCGAGCCCAATTTTTTCAGCTAACTCCTTTTGATTCAAATTAGAAATGTGTCGCAACTGCTTCAACCTGGCTCCAAATTCTTTATCTTTTTGATCCATTTTTTTTACCTTTTTTTGTGCAACACTTTCAGGAATTAAAGTGTTGCGTTAAGTGGTGCACTAAAAAAAAGTGGTGCATGTAATTATATCTATTTATAACAGATGGTTGTAAATAAAGCTGATTTTTTTGGAGTTTTAGAAGTGGTGCGTCAAAAAAATCGTTGACATCCAATTTTTTTAGATTTAAAACACAAAATATAGAGCGCAAAAACTTACACAAAAAAAATGGAGCCATTAAATGAAACCCATCGAGATTAAGATCGAGCTGATGAAAAACGGCATCTCTTTATCAGAGGTTGGGCGCCGCCTGGATCCGCCTGTCTGCCCCTCTTCCGTGTCCCGGGTGATCAAGCGGGAGTTTGTTTCGCGCCGTATTATGGATGCCGTGGCCAATGCGATCGGAAAAGACGTGAAGTATGTATTTTCCGATTATTTCTTTAAAAAAACCGGCTAAGCGCCAATTTTTTTAAAGCTGACCCAAAATAATTGTGTTTCAGGGTTAAGTCAATGTCTAAGTATCGGCCAAAAACTGACGATCAAACCGGATCAATTTTTGAGTATTTAGCAAAAATCCGCAGCCAGACCCAGTTCTCCAAACCCAAAGACCCTACCCAGGGGAGCCTAAATATCATCGATCCGCTGCGCGATGCCATGCGCCAGGCGATCAAGGCGAGCCCGTCATCCCGCCACCAGATCGCCGGCGAGATGAGCCACCTGGTGGGCGAGACCATCAGTAAGGAGCAGATCGATTCCTGGACCCGCCAGTCCGACGAGGCAAACGGCCGGCCGGTGCGGCACATCCCCGCGGAATATCTGCCGGCATTCTGCAAAGCAACCCAGGATAACAAGCCGCTAATAATTTTGGGCGAGACGGTCGGGCTGTTTGTGCTGCCCGGACCGGAGGCGCTTCGCTCGGAGATCCACCGCATCGAGGAGGAAATCACAGAAGCCCGGGCGGAGAAGAAAAAACGGCTCATGCTTTTAAAGGAAATGGAGGGGAGTGATGAGTGAGTGGACTAAAAAACGCGCGCGTCAGGGCAGCCGACGGCGCCTGGACAAAATCGAAAAGTCTTTTGAGGAGCTTGCCTATAACTGGGGCGACCTGGACCAGTATGTGATTGATAAGGTGGACGAGATTATCACGGCAATAGATGATCTGCGGGGTATTATGGATGAGTCCGTCAAGGAGGGTGAATACTGGGAACTTTATGAAAAGGATGAAACTTGATGGAGTTAGCAACCTCTGAACTGGCAAAGATTACCGGTGTAGCCAAGTCGACAATATCGCGCCGTGCGAAAAAAGAAAGGTGGTCGCACAAATACATTACAAGCCGTGGCGGCCGCAAAAAAGTATATTACATTGACCACCTCCCCGAGGATATCCGTTTCCTTATATATAAGGAGGGGGAAGGTAACACCCCACCCCAACCCTCCCCGCCGGCGGCGGAGAGGGCGACGAGTGGCGGAAAAGTAAAGGCGGCGGAGAGGGCGGCGAGTGGCGGAGAAGTAAGCGCCGCGGAGAGGGCGGCTGTTGATGGAAAAGTAAAGGGAGAAGACGCGGCAGCGGGCGGCCCGGGTGAGCGGGCCTGCGGCGAAAACATCAATTCGCAGCAGATGGTTCTGGCCGCGGCCAAATCCGATCTTCTGGCGCTTTATTTAAAGCGCGTGAAATCCGCCAGACACGGCAAAAAACAGAAAGCGCGCGAGGATTTTACCACCGCCTATAACTCGGGGATCCCCTGGCCGGAGCTGTTTCGAAAAATCGGGCCGGTGTCCTGGAAGACGCTTGAGGCCTGGAAAAAACAGATCGATGCCGCGCACGGGGATATCATGGTGCTGGCCGATCACCGCGGCCACGTCAAACGCGGAAACACGGAGCTATCTCCGGAGGCCAAGCAGGTCTTGATCCGCTGCGCGCTCTCGCCAAACCGGCCGCACATCTCAGAGGCCATCCGAACGGCCCGGGCGGTGATGGCGGCTAAGGGCGTTCAAAACGGCCTGTCCGACGCCACGTACCGGCGCTTCCTGCGCGACTGGCGCGACACAAACTATCACATCTGGGTATTCAACCGCCAGGGCGCCAAGGCCTGGAACGACAAATGCGCGTTTGATATCGCCCGGGACTACTCGCTGATTAACGTGGGCGACATCCTGGTGGCGGACGGGCACACCCTGAACTTTGAGATCGTCAACCCCTGGACCGGCAAACCCAAACGCATGACGCTTTTGGTCTGGTTTGACATGAAATCCTCAATGCCATTGGGCTGGGATATCACCCCCACCGAGGACACAGCCTGCATCGCATCCGCCCTTCGCCGGGCGATTATGCGCCTGGGAAAAATCCCGAAGGTGGCCTATCTGGATAACGGCAAGGCGTTTGCCGGCCGGTTTTTTAACGGCCGCGATCTTGAACAGGCGGGGTTTTCCGGGCTTTTTTCGCGGCTCGGAATCAAAACGATTTTCGCCTGGCCGTATCACGGGCAATCCAAAACCGTGGAGCGGTTCTTTAAAACATTTGCCGAGCTTGAGCGCCTGGCCCCCACCTATTGCGGCACCTCCATTGAGACCAAACCCCCGCGCATGAACCGGGGCGAGCGCCTGCACCGAAAAGCCTACGACAAAGCCATGAGCGGCATTACCGGTATTACGCTTGAGCAGGCGCACAACGCGATCGCGGCCTGGTTTGACGAATACGCATCCCGCCCACAACGCGGGCATTTAAACGGGGCCTCGCCGATGGATGTATTTCCCCCGGAGCAGGGTCCGGGCGTGGATCCGGCGGAGCTCAGATACCTGATGCTGGCCCAGGACATCCGCACCATCACCCAGAACGGCATCAAGTTTCTAAACGAGACCTATTACCACCCGGCGCTCTACGGCCGGCGGCACCCGGTTGAAATTCGCTACGACCTGCAGGACCGGAGCTCGATCCTGGTGGTGGAGCCCAAAACCGGGGAGCTCGTCTGCGAGGCCGCGCCCCCGGAAAAAGCGCATCCGGCCGCCTCGGTTCTGGGCACGGACGAGGACCGGGCCCGGCTGCAGAACCTTATCCATTACAAAAAATCCCAGGAAAAAGAGGCCTCGGCCCTGGCGCGCGAATTTCTCGCAAACGAGATCCTGCCCGAGCACCGGCGGCACCTCAAATCGATGGGAATTTCCGGGGATGCGGCCGCGGAAAAACCGGCCGCAAAAAATACTAACGAGCCGACTGATGCGCGGATAAACAAAGACCTGATTGAACTAAAGCGCATGAATCAAGAGGTTGAGAAAGATCCGGCCCCGGATGCGTCGGAAAACTACACCCCGGAAGTGGATCGGGGCGAGGATGCGGCGAGCCTCTGGGACCGGATTCAGCAGATGCCCGAGCCGGACCGATACGAGGCGCTGATTCGCCAGGATGTGCGCGGCGTTTTGATCCCGGCGCACATGCAGGCGTTTATGAGTTATTTCGAGGCCACCCCGGCCTATCAGCGGGACGCGGATTATTACGAGCAGGTGCGCGCCCAGGCGGTGGTGGAATTTCAGGCGGGCACGGCGGCCCGTTAAAATTAACGGCGGGCACGGTGGCCCGCCCTACGAAAAAGGGAGGTTATTTATGGGAGCACGAAAGATGGAGACGCTGGGGCGCGAGTTTAGCCGGTATGTGGTGCCGGATGAGATCAAGCGGTGGGGTGATGAGATGGTGGCCTGCGATCGGTTGTCTGAGCGGTATCAAAAAATTTTTCTGGGCGGGAAAAAGGCGCTCAAGCTCCAGATCCGGCGGATCGCGGCGGAGCGCAAATTCTGGGAAAAGGCGCTGAATTATTACCCGGAGCTGAAGGCTTATCGGGAGTTGTCTTATAATCCCAACAGCGGCTGTATTGAGATTTGTTGTGGTTGAAAATCCCCCCAATCCCCCCAATCCCCCCTTTTTCAAAGGGGGGGTGAGGGTCGGTGCCTTTTCCAAAGGGGGGTTAAGGGGCGAAACAGCGGCCCTAAGCTGTTGGCGGGCACGGTGGCCCGCCCTACACAAAGAGCGGGCACGGTGGCCCGCCCTACGCAAAAACAAGCAAAAAGGAGCGGATGTATGTCAAAGAAAAATGAGCCAGTCAGTTTCAATCCTGTGTTTGTGAAAACCAAAAATGTCAGAAATTTCTCCGTGTTAATGGACGGCCTTGACCTGGCCGCGGGCGAGGGGCGCTTAGGCATGGTCTACGGCCGGGCCGGGCGCGGCAAAACCCGGACCGCCCAGTGGTATGCGGCGCATAACAACTGCGTCTATATCCGGGTCTGGACCATCTGGAGCGAGCTCGACTTTTTGAAGGCGCTGGCCCGTGAGCTCGGCGTGGTCAACCCGCCGGGCCGCCGGGGCACGTGCGCAGCCGAAATCGTGGACCGCCTGGTCTCCGCCCCCCGCCCCATATTCCTGGATGAGATCGAGAAACTCTCCCGCCGGCACCTGGACACCATCCGCGACATATCGGATACGTGCGCCGTGCCCATTGTTTTAATCGGCGAGGAGGAGCTCGTGACTGTCATGCGGGCCAACCGCCGGGTATGGAGCCGAACTTACCAGCAGGTGGAATTTGCGCCCATCACGGCCGCGGATATCCTGCTTTATGCCGGCGAGGCCACGGGTTTGAAATTGGAGACCCCGCAGGCGCGGATCATGCACGAGGCATCGGGCGGTGATTTCCGGATCGTGCGGCGGGATCTGTTAACGCTGATCCAGTATGCCAACGCGCGCGGCACCAATACCGCGGATGCGGACATGGTGAAAATGGCGGTTAAATCCGGTTTAAACGGGGCGAATTAAGGGGGGCGAATCGATGAACAGTCCGAAAAACAATTTAACGGAGCGGATTTATCAGGCGGTGGCCGCGGCCGGGCCGGACGGGATACGGTCCAGGGATCTGGCCTGGATGATGGATATGCCGTGCGCAAATCACAAAAAGCACCTCACCAACCGGCTGACGGATTTGATGCGCGCGGGCCGGGTGGAGCGGATCGCCCGGGGGATCTACCGGGCAACGGGCAAAAAAGCGGCGCCCAACACCCGGGAGGTAATGTGGCGGATTCTTCGGGCCCGGGGCCGGGCCGACGTATCGGATCTGATGGAGCTGGCCGGCGCGTCCGAGAATTACGCCCGGGAGTTTTTGCAGTCGCTTACCCGCCAGGGGGTTACCAAAAAAGTGCGCGGCGTCTGGTACCTGGCCGAGGACCCGGTGCACCTGCCGGATGATACCCAAAAAGCGGCGCGCTTAAAGCGGATCCGCGAAAACAAAAAAGCGGCGTTTGCGGCCGCGGACGAGGCGTTTTCCGCCATCGCCCGCATGCGCATGGCGATCGCCGAGATGGAGGAGGAGTAGCGATGGGAAAGCCGGAACATAAAGAAGAGGTGGCCGGGCTGTACTGGTGCCCGAAGTTTGAGCACCGGGTGACGCTGTTGGAGTGCGACGGTTTGTTTTTTTCGGATGCCGGGTGTCCCAATTTGTGTGCCGAACGGATGGCGGCGCTGGGGAGTGTGGAAGAAATCCCCACCGCCCCACCCCAACCCTCCCCGCCGGCGGCGGAGAGGGCGGCGGCTTTGGCAAAGAAGGGAGAAGGGGCTGCGGCGGCGGCCGATAAAACAGCTGATATGGGCATCGTGGTGCTTGCCGGGGAAAAGTTTTATCAGGGGACCGGCAAGCAAAAAAACCTGATATTTAACAAACATTTACAAATCGTGGGCCGGGTGTGCACGCGTTGCGGTGTGCCGAAGCTGAGAAAAGCCTTTAATAAAAACAAAAATTTGCCCGGCAATATGAATGTGGTTTGCCGGTACTGTCGAAGCGCGGCTGGAAAAACCGCGGCGGAGCGCACCCCACCCCAACCCTCCCCGCCGGTGGCGGAGAGGGCGGCGGCACCAGCCGAAAGTGCTGGAAAAACCGCGGCGGAGCGCACCCCTCTCCACGGCGGTGGAGAGGGATTGGGAGAGGTGCTGGAGTCCGAGTACCCATCCGCCGCCGAAATCCTGGCCGCCATTTCCGAGGGCGCCTACCGGGCGGCGGCGGATGCAATGGCCGGGGCGTTTGAGCGGATCGCGGCCAATATCCGAAAACAGGGGGAGAAATCAGATGGCTAAAAAAATCACCGGCAAACAGATCGGGCTGGTGCATGTGGCCAAGCAGAAAACCGGGCTGACCGAGGTCGAGTACCGCGACCTCCTCTCCTCGGTGGGGGCGGCCTCCAGCAAAGATCTGGATCAAAAAACGCTTGATACCGTGATGCAGCATTTTAACGCCCTGGGGTTTAAAACCGGGGGCGCGGACGGAAGGGCCCGGATCAAGCAGAAGATTAGGGCGGTGATGGCGGAGATGCACTTGACCGACGCGTATGTCAACGCGATGGCGGCCACCATGTTTAACCTCGATCACTGGGCCTGGGGCAACGCGGTGCAGCTTAAAAAACTGGCCGCCGCCCTGACCTATCACCAGCGGCGAAGCAAAAAGAGGCAGCGCGCATGATCACAGACTTTGATTTTAGCCGGCATTTTGTGGAGAACTGGCGCGAGCGCGTGGGCGGCGAGCCGGACAAGGCGGATGTCTCCCGGATTCTATCGGAGTCCGTGCGCGTGCAGAAGGGCCAGATTTTAAAAAAACCCAACGGCATGACCTGGAACACGCTCTCGATTTACTGGCATCCGGTCAAGAACGTGATCATCAAGATCGACAACTTTGCGGGCGTGGCGGTCACGGTCTTATCGGACAAATTAATGCAGGGGGGGCGGTATGGGGGCTGAAATCTGTATCACAGCTATTTCGTTAAGTTTTGTCGTCGCGCTGCTGGACTGCGCGATTAATGTTTATGTCAACCAAACAGGAGGGTCTGCCAATGACACCCCAGGAACAAAAGAAACAGATGTTTAAATCAACGCTGCTCCAGGTGATGACCGAGCACGTGGGCCGGGAAAACGCCATCGGCATGGGCGAGCTATACGATCGCGTGATTTGCGAGCCCTGGACGCACCGGATTAACGACACCCGGTATCTGAGAAAACTTTTAACCGAGCTCCGCCGCGACGGCGTGCCCATTTGCAGCTCCGCGTCGCGCGAGGGCGGCGGGTATTACCTGGCCGCGGCCGGCTCGGAGCTTGCCCGCTACTGCGAAAACCTGCACCGGCGGGCCCTTTCGCTTTTGTCCCGGGAGGCCCGGCTTAAAAAGATGACGCTGCCGGAGCTGGTGGGGCAGTTGTCGCTGGAAACCGATTGAGCGGTGGTCGGTGGTCGGTGGTCAGTGGTCAACTGCTTGCCCGGCCGTTTTAATTTTAATCTAAGGAGGTTTTATGTGCCATATCAGCACGTGTCCAGTCATTAAATATGCGGTGGTTAACAGCACTTTGTTGGATTTTTTGGCCGTTTCGGTGAACAAAAAAATTTATATGGGATGGGAACCGATCGGCGGAATCCAGGCCATTGATGCCGGCGGCGGCTTTAGAGAATATTGTCAAGCCATGATCTTTAGAGATTCCCCAAATAAAGTCGTTTCAAAGCAAGATCAAGATTGAAACACAAAAGGAGCCTATATGTCTAAAAAGAAAGAAACAAACAGCCTCCATGATCAGGCGGATACCACGGTTTATGAGCTGGCCCGGAAGCGGGCGCAGCTGGGGTATCTGGAGGCGGAGATGATTGATGCGATGGAGCGGGTCAAGGCCCAGTATGCGGACAAGATCCGGCCGCTTAAAGAGGCCATCGCGGGGTATGAAAAGGACCTGGTCAAGTTTGTGAAAATCAATAAGGCGGATCTCTTTGACACGCGCCAGGAGTCTGACCGGGCGGTGCTGCCCTCGGGCGCGGTTATCCGGTGGGCGGTGCTCAGGCGGGCCAAGCGGGTGAAGGACAAGGCGTCCGTGATCGCGGCGCTTCGGGCAAACGGCTGGTATGATCAGGCGGTCAAGGTCGTTGAGAGTGTGGACTGGGATACGATCGATCACTGGGATGACCAGGCGCTGTCCGCCATTGGCACGGAGCGCACGGAAAAAGAGGAGATCGGGGTGGATACCGCGGGGGTAAAACTTTGAAGCTTACGTGCCCGGCCTGCGGGGCGGTGGCATCAGCCGAGGCCTGGCAGGCCGACGCCAACGCCCGGCAGGCGCTTAAAATCATATCGGAGCTGCCCGGCGGGGTGGCCAGAAATTTTCTGGGCTATCTCGCCCTTTTCCGCCCGGCGGGCGGCCGGGGGCTTTCCTGGAAAAAGGCGCTTCGGCTGGCGGGCGAGCTGGCCGTGCTGGTGGGGGAGAGCCACATCGCCCACGATAAAAAGCCGGCCCGCAAAAACCACGCCGAGGCCTGGGCCCGGGCAATGGAGCGGGTGATCGAGACCCCGCCCCGGCGGCTGCCGCTAAAAAGCCACGGGTATTTAAAGGCCGTGGCCTATGAGATCGCGGACGAGATGGACAAGCAGGCCGAGGTCAAGCGCAACCGGGCCGAGAATACCGGGCGGTATCGGCCCAAACGCGATGAGGCCGAACCCGCGCCGATAAATGAAAGTGTCGAGGAGATGCTCGCCCGGATCCGTGGCCGGGCCGGCAGCTCGTAAACCCATCGAAATCGAAATCGGGATCGGTATCGGGATCGATGTTTTACGTTTATAAAGCCGATCCCGATCCCGATAGCGATTTCGATTTGGAGGGACAAGACCGGGCGGGGAAAACCCCTTGACTTTTAAAATTAATCGGCGGTACATTGATACCGTCTGAAAACCAAAACCGGAGGGCCGCCCGTTAGATGGCTATTTTTATTTGTAAAAACACTTGGGGAGATGCCGCATGCTGCGAGGTATGCGGGGGCCTTGTTTTGGGGCTCAGACACATCTCCCCATTTATGAGAGGAGATTGTTATGTCTAAAAACCAAAACGTTATTGAACCCGTCAACTTCGTGTCCGTTGAAAACGGCCAGCCTGTCACCACATCAAAGATCATTGCGGATAAGTTTGAAAAGGAGCACAAGGACGTGCTCAAAATTATTAAAAATCTGGAATGTTCCCGGAAGTTTAGCCAGCGCAATTTTGCGCCGGCCTCATATCTTGACCATCAGAACAAAGCCCGGCCCATGTACAAGCTCACCCGGGACGGGTTTGTGTTTCTGGTGACCGGGTTTACCGGGGCAAAGGCCGCCCGGGTGAAAGAGGCCTATATCGCGGCGTTTAACGAAATGGAGCGCCGGCTTACGGAGCGGCCGGAACAGCCCCAGCCGGCGCCGGAGTCGGTGGAATTTGCGGATCTGAAAAAGCGGGTCACGCATCTGACGAATGTGGTGATGCAGCTTGAAAATATCGTCAAAAGCAACCTGCCCGCGAAAAAATCCAAAGGCAACCCCGACAGCAAAACCGGTATCGGCCGCGGCAGCGAGGTTTTCCGCATCGGCGACCGGCTGCCCGAGGGGATGATCGTGGTGGGCTGCCTGGTAGAGAGCGAGGACATGCCCGGCCGCCCGCTGGTTTTGCGTTAACGTCTAAATTTTTGGAGGTGCGTCATGAAACGAATTGTCTGTTGTCTTTTTCTTATCTTGTTTTTGTCTCCCCTGTGTTTTGCCGGCTCTGATATTTCCATATCCAACTTTGAGATTATTAGTTTGCGCGGCGAGTGGCGGAGTGGAACTTTGTGGGCGATGGGTGAAATTAAAAATGTGGGTAACGTTTCAGGCGCACCCAAAATAGAAATTATCGCAAGGGATTCAAGCGGCAATCTGATTGACAGCGCTAAGTTTTGGCCCAATAGCACTGACCCGATTTATCCGGGCCGATCATGCGGAATAAAACATCCTATCACCGAGAATAACCAGGCCGCAAAGATTGAGGCCCAAATTCTAAGTGTTTCGGATTGGTAAGCAGGAGGTGCGTCATGAAAAAATTGTTTGTCTGTTTGTTTGTCGTATGTTTCCTGTTTGCCGCCGGCCGGGCCGGGGCCATTGAGGTGGAGAAAAGTTTTTTCCGGTCCGGAAACAAGTTGGTCAGCGAAGGGGATTCGGTTTCCGAGCTGGTTAGAAACTTCGGGCGGCCGCATTACAAAGAGGCGAAATTTAAATACATCGAGCGCGGGGGCAACTGGACAAAGGTGCGGATCAATTATTGGTATTACTCGGTGCCGGATGCCTGGGGCGATGATCCGGATGATTTACGGATCACGGTGTATGGCGGTAAGGTGCAGCGGATCGTGGAGATTGATTGATCATCCCCGGGGGGTTTTCCCCCGGCCCCTGCCGGGATGCGTGCCGGCGGGATATTAAATCCCCCCAATCCCCCCCTTTTTCAAAGGGGGGGGTAAGGGGCGGTGCCTTTTTCCAAAGTAAATTTTAGGGGCGGTGCCTTTAAAAAAATTGGCGTAGATACAAAAAAATTGTTGCAAGAGACAATTTTTTTGGGTATGAACTTAAACAGTTAGCTGTAATCGGCTCCTTTCCAAAAGCTGGGCGAAACTGCATTTTCGCCCAGCTGACCAGTCTTTCAGTCGCGGGTTTTCTTCCAGTGTTTTAACAGCAGGGAGAGATCCGTGATCCATTCTCGAAGCATCAAAGACATTAAAAAAATTATTATCCACTGTTCGGACTCGGACTGGGGATCGGTTGCGGAAATCGATCGCTGGCACGTGGCGCGCGGGTTTGACATGATCGGCTATCACTACGTGATCACCAACGGGTGCGTGGCCTATAACGACGCCTATGATCCGGACTATGACGGCATGACCCGGCAGGGCCGCAGGCTCGACCAGGTGGGCGCGCACTGCCGCGGCGAAAATTATGACTCGATCGGGATCTGTCTGATCGGCCGTCACCACTTCACCGCGCGGCAGCTCTGCCAGTCCTTGCCGGATCTTCTCTGCTCGCTGTTTGATATTAAGACCCTTACCTCCATTGACCAGATATACGGGCATGCGGATTTTAATCCGCACAAGACCTGCCCGAACATCAATACCCGAACGCTGCGGCAGATGCCGCCCGTTGCCTACGGAAAATCCAAACACTTTAACAAGGGGGGTAAATGCCGGAGTTAATACCCGTTGGACTGATAGAGATACTCCAAATATTTGGCCTGCCCGGGCTGATTGTTTTTATGTGGTGGTACGATAAAAAAGAAACCCGTGTCATTCTGGACAAATACAAAGACGACATGACCCAGATCAAGCGGATGTATGAAAACAACGTCTCCCTGGTAAACGACTACCTGGAGCTGACCAAGGATTACAAGCAGATCGCCAAGGACCTGCACGATGTAATCATCATGAATACCCAGGCCTGGCAGCGGGCGGCGGATGACATCAACCGCAACCAGTACTGCCCGTTAAACCGGATCAAAAAACAGGCCCCCGGCCCGGAGGACAAGTAAATGGAAAACGAGCGCTTAAAGTATGAAGGCCGGCTGGCGGAAAAGCGCCACGAGCTGCGCACTTTAAAGCTTAAAATCAACTCGCTGCGCGATTCGGTGCGCGCCAACCTGGACCCGTTTGAGGCGATCGAGCATTTAAACGCGGATGCCGCGGCCGAGACCGCGGTGGATCTGGCCGAGAAGGTGATCCAGTACCGCGAGCTCATAGACCAGATTGGGGCCATTGAGCGCGCCCTGGGCCGGGGGTAACGGCAATGGGTAAAGAGATCCCGCTGGAGACCCGGTTTCGCGCGGAGGAAATGTATATCGTGGACGGGCTCACCTATGAGCAGGTGGCTCAAGCCACGGGGGTATCAATCTCCCAGCTCCAGCGCTGGGGGGCGGAGTCCGGCTGGCCGGAGCGGCGGCGCGAGTACAAGCAGGCGTTTGCAGACATCAAGCGCAATACGGTGCTGCTCCGCCAGAAACTCATCCAGAAGGCGATGGGCTCCCTGGATCCCCAGGATGTTTACGCGGTGGCCGCCCTGGAAAAAATCGGGGGCATGGCTGCCAAAAACGCGGCCGCGGGCGAGGATGCGGACGCCGCACCGATGGAGCCGGTCAAGATTAATTCGCCCAAAGAGGCGGCGGATGCGCTCTCCGAGGTGATCGAGCGAAAGATCAACAATATGCTGACCCGGCCGAACGGGGTGGATCTAAATGCCATTCGCCAGATGAAGGATGCGATCGCGTTAATTGAAAAAATGCGGGCCGAGCACGGAGCGGATGACGCGGATCCGGATCGCCCCAAAGGGATTGACGCGGAGACGTTAAAAGAGATCGAGCAGAAAATTAAGCTGTTATAGGCGGGCACGGTGGCCATTTTATAGGCGGGCACGGTGGCCCGCCCTACACATAAGCGGGCGGCGCGATAGTGGGTAACGCAAAAAACATACCAAAGGACAAGGACACCCTGTTTCTGCCGTATCAGGCCGAGTGGATCCGGGATGATTCGCGGCTGAAATTGATGGAGAAGTCCCGGCAGATCGGGCTGTCCTGGGCGTCTGCCTACCGGCAGGTGAAAACGACCTCGCCGCGGGGCGCCCGCTATGACCAGTGGGTGTCATCGCGAGACGAGATCCAGGCCCGGCTTTTTCTGGAGGACTGCAAGGCGTTTGCCGAGATTTTAAACGTGGCTGCCCGGGACCTGGGCGAGGTGGTGATCGATCCGGAAAAAAAGCTCTCCGCGTTTGTGGTCCGCTTTGCCAATTCGCGGCGGATCCACTCCATGAGCTCAAACCCCAACGCCCAGGCGGGCAAACGCGGGGGCCGGGTGTTAGATGAGTTTGCGCTGCATCCGGATCCAAAAATGCTCTATTCCATTGCGTATCCCGGCATCACCTGGGGCGGCAATTTGGAAATATTCTCCTCGCACCGGGGCACCCAGAACTTTTTCGCCAGGCTTTGCGACGAGATCAAGCACGGGGGAAACCCCAAATCTATCTCCCACCACAAGGTGACCTTGCAGGATGCGCTGGACTGCGGGTTTCTGTTTAAGCTGCAATCCAAGCTCCCGGCCGATGACGAGCGCCAGGACATGGACGAGGCCGCATATTTTGATTATATCCGCTCCGGGTGCGCGGACGAGGAGCAGTTCCTGCAGGAGTACATGTGCGTGCCCGCGGATGACGAGACCGCGTTTCTGACCTATGACGATATCGCGGCCTGCGAGTATGCGCTCTCAGATGAGTGGGAGATCGGTCCGGACCTGATCGGATACCTCCCCAACAGCGAGTTCTACCTGGGCGTGGACGTGGGCCGGAAAAAGGATTTGACGGTCATCTGGGTTTTGGAGCGGGTGCTTGAGACCTTTTTTACCCGGTCCGTAATTGCCCTGGAAAAACGGCGGTTTGCCGAGCAGGAAGCGGTTTTATATGAGCTTTTGGACCTGCCCCAGATCCGGCGCTGCTGCATTGATAACACGGGCCTGGGCATGCAGTTCACCGAGCGGGCCCAGGAGAAATACGGGGACTACCGGGTGGAAGCGGTAACCTTTACCAACGCCGTCAAAGAGGCGCTGGCCTACCCGGTGCGGCACGCGTTTGAGGAGCGGGCGATTAAAGTTCCCAATGAGGGAACAATCCGCAAGGATTTGAGATCCATTAAAAAAGTGGTCACCGCGGCGGGAAATGTCCGGTTTGATGCGGACCGCTCCGAGGACGGCCACGCCGACCGGTTCTGGGCCCTGGCCCTGGCGCTTCATGCCGGCCAGAAACCCGCCGGCCGGCCCGAGTACGAGACCGTAACCGAACGAACATTTACAAAAAAAGGGGCTTTTGGGTAATGCCGGATAACCGCACCAACACATATTACAACCACAGGCACCAGATGGCCACGGGCGATCTGATCGAGGTTGCCGGCAGCGGCATTATCTCAAAACTGATCCGGTGCCGGACGAAAAAGCCGGTCAACCACACCATGCGGGTGATCCGGTTGACCGACTACGACACGGAGCATGTGTACGTACTCCAGGCCGCGGCCACGGGGATCGTTTTAACAAGGCTGTCCCGGTATGTGGAAAACCACTCGGGCCGGATCTACTGGCTGCCCATGCGCCGCGAATGGGACGGCATGCGAAAAACCGTGGGCCGGGTGTCGCTTAAATACGTGGGCACGCCCTATGATTACCGATCGCTGTTGCGGAACGTGCTGGGCCATGTGTCTGCGAACGCACGGGCGATGTTTTGCAGCGAGTATATTTCCATTGTGGATAAAGAATCAAGTTTGCCGGTCCGGCGCAAAAAGGCGCCCTGGCCGGGCGAGTTTGCCGGCACCGCGGTTTATGATGACCGGCCGGCGAGGATTAAATAATCAGTGGACGGTGGTCAGTGGTCAGTGGTCGGTAATCAGTGGTCCAATGACAACTGACTACCGACTACCGACTACCGGCAACTGACCACCAAAGCGAAGCGAAAGCGAGCGAACATGAACCAAAAACTTGCAACCATCGGCATCGTGGCCCTTTTTCTGGGGCTGGTGGCGGCCAATATTATGTTAACGGGCTGCGGCAAATTTCAAGCGGACCTCTCAAGCGGATCTCATGCGGACGCCGTGGCCCTCACCGCCATTGATACGGCCGCGGTACTGGCCGGCGCGCACCTGGCGGAAAAATACCCGGACCTGGTACCGCCGGCCCTGGCTTTTTATAAGAACCTCCAGGCCGGCCGGGTGGATGCGGTGCAGCTAAACCAGGGGCTTTCCCGGCTCGCCAACCTGGATGTGGATCCGGTGCTGATCCGGCAGGTTCTGGTGCTGGCGGAAAACGCGGGCGCCCGGGTGGATTTGTCAGACGGCAAAATCCTGGGCCTTTCCGGAGTCTCCGACCGGCACCTGACCACGGCGGTGGACGGGTTTTTTGAAGGGGTAAGGCTGGCCGGTGATCGGTAGGCGGCGGCCGGTGGGCCACCCCACCCACCCCACCCCAACCCTCCCCGCCGGAGGCGGAGAGGGGGACGGCACCAGCCGAGGGTGGGGGCGATGATTCGTAGGGCGGATAAGCGGCGAGCGCATCCGCCGATCAGATTAAGATTAAGACGAGGGAAAATAAATGCCCATTCTCGACCAGTTCGGACGGGAAATAAAACAAAGAAAAACGCCTGAGCAGGATTCCCTGCCCGCGGCGGTGATGTACGGGACGGACCGGGACTACGTGACCTCGGGGCTGACCCCGGAAGCCCTGGCCTCTATGCTGCGCCAGGCGGACGCCGGGGACATGGCTCAGCAGGCGGAGCTGTTTGACCAGATCCACGAAAAGGACGGGCACCTCCAGGGCGAAATCAGTAAGCGCCACAATGTAATCCTGGACGCGGATTTTACCCTGACCCCAACCGATGATTCGGCCCGGGCCCAGCAGGTGGCCGACTTTGTGCAGGAAAACGTCTTTGACCGAACCGACTGGGAGGATACCCTGGTCACTTTGCAGGAGGCTGTCGGCAACGGCTTTTCCGCAGTTGAGGTCCAGTGGGATGTGAGTTCCGGGATGGCCATTCCCACCGAGTTTGAGTTTGTCCAGCGCAAGCGCTTTATCTTTACCGATACCCGCGGCTACGTGACCCAGATTCCGCGCCTGATATCGGACGAGGAGCTGATGGGCGGCGAGATTCCGCCCTGGAAACTGATGATGCACGTGTACGGCGGAAAGAGCGGAAACGCCACGCGCTCCGGCATCTACCGGGTGTGCTCCTGGATGTGGCTGATTAAAAACTACTCCATCAAGGACTGGATAATTTTTGCCGAGGTTTACGGCATGCCGCTTCGGATCGGCAAATACGATCCGGGCGCCAGTAAAGACGACAAGTCCGCGCTGATTAACGCCATCCGCTCCATCGGCACGGACGCGGCCGGGGTGATCTCAAAGGCCACGGAAATCGAGTTTATTGAGACCAACCGGGGCAAAGACACGGGCGAGCTATACCGGCAGCTGGCCGCGTTCGGAAACAAGGAAATGAGCAAGGCCATTCTGGGCGGGACCCTGACCGCGGATATCGGGGACAAAGGCAGTTATGCCGCGGCCAATGTGCACAATGACGTGCGCACAGATCTCATCCGGGCGGATGCCCGGGCCATTGCGGCCACGGTCCGGCACCAGCTCATCCGCCCCGTGGTCGGGTTTAACTTCGGGTGGGATACGGATGTGCCGCTTTTTTCCGCCAAGTGGACCGAGCCCGAGGACTTTGTGGCCAAGGCCGAGTACCTGGATAAGGTGACCGCGAAAGTCTCGGTGCCGGCGCGCTGGTACCGGGAGCAGTTCCAGATCCCCGAGCCGGAGAAAGGCGAGGAAGTTGTGGGCGGACCGCCGCAAGCGGTTCCGCCGCCGGTGTCTGCCAAACATCGGCCGGTCATTTCGAGGCGCGGAAGCGACGGAAAATCTTTATATGCGGCGGCTGACGCAAATGATGACAAGGACATCGCGGACATTTACGCCGATCGCCTGGGCGATGCGGCAGCGAATGCCGGGGAGAAACTTTTGGAACCCATCCGCCAGCTTGTGGCCAACGCCAACAGCCTGGCCGAAATCCGGGACGGGCTGTTTGAACTGTATCCAAACATGGACGCCCAGGCGTTTTCCGATGTCATGGCCGAGGCCATGCTGGCCGCGCAGCTCGCGGGCAGATACGAGGTTATGCAAAATGTCGATTAATTTTGTAGGGCGGGCCACCGTGCCCGCCACAGATAAGGGCGTATAAAACATGCCGGTTGAATGGGGAGACCTCGCATTCAAAGAGGCCATCGATTTTTTCCGGGACAAACTCTCCATCCCCACGGAGCGGTGGACCGACATCATGGCCGATGCCCATAACCGGTCGTTCATGGTGGCGGGCGCGGCCAAGGCGGATATGCTGACCGATTTTCGGTCCGCGATTGATAAGGCCCTGGAACAGGGCACCACGCTTGAGGAATTCAGGAAAGACTTTGACAATATTGTGGCCAAGTACGGCTGGCAATACAAGGGCGGCCGCGGGTGGCGGACCAAAACCATATATGAAACCAACCTGCGCACCCAGTATGCGGCCGGCAGATACAAGCAGATGCAGGACCCGGATGTGAAACGCCTGCGGCCGTACTGGCGATACCGGCACTCGGATGCCAGCATCAACCCCCGGCAAAAGCATTTAGACTGGGACGGAAAAGTCCTGGCCGCGGATGATCCCTGGTGGGATACGCATTACCCCCCGAACGGCTGGGGCTGCAAGTGCTTTGTCGAGACGCTTTCCCGCCGGGACATGGAGCGGCTGGGAAAAGACGGGCCGGACCCGGCGCCCGAGACCGACTATTACGCGTGGGAAAACCCGGCCACAGGCGAGACGGAAATGGTGCCAAACGGCCTGGACCCGGGCTGGGATTATGCCCCCGGGAAAAAGGATTACACGCCGCGGGTGGACAAGTACCCGCCTGAATTGCGCGAGAAGATGAAGCAGGAGCTTGACTTATGAAAACGGATTTAATTTTAGGGCTGATCGCCCGGGAAATCGCCCCCACGGCAGACGGCGCCGCGCCCGAGTGGGTGGTGCTATGGAAGGCCGGGCCGGGCGCGTTAAAGACCGGCGAAAAGTTTCTGGTGGATCAGAAAGCCTACGAGATGGTGGCCCGCCAGTTTACCCGGGGCGGCACGGACGTGGTGTGGGATTACGAGCACCAGACCATTTTTGGTGATAAGGCGCCGGCGGCCGGGTGGATTAAAGAGCTTAAGTGGGATCCGGAGGCCGGGATCCTGGCCCGGGTGGAGTGGACCGAGGCGGCCGCGCAGATGATTGAAAAGCGCGAATACCGGTATCATTCCCCGGTGTTTGGGATCCGGGCAAGTGATAACCGGGTGGTATTTCTGCACTCGGTGGCGCTTACCAACACGCCCAAAACCGTGGATGCGGTGCCGATTGCGGCAAAAAATATGATTGTAAACCCTGAAAAGGAGGACTCTGAAATGAACGAATTTGTAAAAAAATTACTGGCTAAACTCAAAGACATGGAAGGCAAGGGCACCACGGTGGTAACGCCCATCGCGGCCAAGCTGGAAACCCTGGGCGAGGATGTCACCGATGACGTGCTGGCCGATGCCATGATCGCAGCCTTTGGCGAAATCCAACCCGATGAAAAAAAAATCATTGCCAAGGACGTGATCGAGGCCCTGGGGATGGATGAGGAAAACCCGGACACGAGCACCGTGGTGGCAAACATCCACGCGCTGAAACGCGGCAAGGAAAACATGGTGACCCGCGAGGAGCTAAACAGCGTTAAGGCCCAGCTCGCCGAGCGGGATGCCAAAGAGGCGGTGGATGCCGCGCTGCATGCCGGAAAAATCACCCCGGACCAGACGGAATGGGCGACGGATTACGCCCGGAAGGATTTGAAGGGCTTTAATATCTACGTCTCCAAGGCACCGCAGGTGGTGCCGGTGAAGGATTTGCCCGGGAAAAAGCAGCATGCGGACGAGATCGAGACCTCGCCGGATACCCTGGCTGTGGCCAAGTTCTTCGGCAACTCGGCTGAGGATTTGAAGAAATACGGGGGGATTCAATAACACCCCACCCACCCCACCCCAACCCTCCCCGCCGGAGGCGGAGAGGGCGACGGCATCAGCCAGGGGGGGAAGCATGTAGGATGTAGGGCGGATAAGCGAGAGCGCATCCGCCAATAAAAACAAGCTAAATAACAACAAAAACATAGGAGGAAACTTAAATGAAGAAATTAACTTACGGGCTGATCACCCTGAGCCTGAGCCTGATCCTGACCCTGGCCATCGCGCTGGTGGTTCCGGGCGCGGCGTTTGGAACGGCCCTTTCCGCGGACAAATCAGACATCCAGTATTCCGAGGGCGAGACCGTTTCCATCCCGGTCTATCAGAGCACGACCCTTTACCTGGGCGCGCTCGTCATGACCAATTCCAGCGGATACGCCATCCCGGGCGCGGATACGGCATCCTCTGTTTTCCAGGGGGTCAACCTCCACGGCCAGGTGGACAACTCCAGCGGCAGCTCTGGCGATGAGACCGTGACCGTCACCCGGACCGGGGTTTTCCGGATGGATTTTAACACCTCGATTTCCCAGAGCAACGTGGGCGATGAGGCCTACCTGGTGGATGACCAGACCGTGGATCTTGCGGGCGACACCAGCAATGACATTATGGTGGGGGTGATCGTTAAATACATCGACTCGGACGAGGCCTGGGTGGATATCGAACCGGCCACCAAAAAGAGCTCGGTCGATACCCACATCGCGGACACCTCGGCCGCCCATGATGCGGACGCCATCGGGTATAACGATGATGATACCCACACCACCGAGACGGACGTGGACGCGTCGCTGGACGAGATATACCAGCACATTTTGTCCGCGCAGCATATGGTGGAGGTGGATTTGCGGGGGGCGCTGGAGCTTGACGGCACGTATGTGACCGCATTCTCAGACGGCGCCTCCACCACCCCGGGCCTGGACGTCCTGGGCAACGAGGCCATCGGCCTCCGCTGGAACAACCACGCAAACCCGGACCCTGTGATAACAAATATCTACCTGCCGTCTGAGCTGGATACGTCCAAAGACGTGGTGGTGCACGTGCTGGCCGCCAAAACCGGGAATACAGACGCAGATGACACGACATTCGACGTGGGCGCGTTTTTTCTGACAGACGGCGCGCTATATGACGCGGACGCGGATGCGGGCGGCACCACCACCGCAATGACCGGGGATGCCACGGCAAAAACCCTGCAGGAGGAGACCGTGACCATTGCCGCCAGCGACGTGGCCGCTTCGCCGAGCGTTTTGACGCTGACCATCCAGCCGACAGACGGCACGCTGGACACGGATGACGTGGTCATCGTGGGCGTCTGGCTCGAATACACCCCGGCCACGCTGGACAGCTAAACCAATTCTCCCTTTGAAAAAGGGGGATTAAGAAGGATTTAAACCGGCCGCCTGAAGCGCTCAGGCGGCCCAAATGAAACGATTTTAATGATACGGGAGGTTAACCCATGCTGATTAATAAAAACAACCTGACGGCCGTTTTCCTGAATTTGAAAACGACCTTCAACAAGGCGTTCGAGTCGGCCCCGGCCAACTGGCAAAAGGTGGCCATGCGGGTGCCGTCCACCAGCGCGACCAATAACTATGACTGGATCGACCGGTTTCCCAAAATGATCGAGTGGGTGGGCGACAAGGTGGTGAAAGCCTTAAAGGCCCACGAGTACACCATCAAAAACAAGGACTTTGAGGCCACCGTCGGGGTGCTTCGAAACGATATTGAGGATGACCAGCTGGGCATCTACGGGCCGATGGCCCAGGACGCCGGGTTCTCTGCCAAGCAGTGGCCGGACGAGCTGATCGCGGATCTCTTAAACGGTGCGTTCGCGGCCGAATGCTTTGACGGCCAGTATTTTTATGACACGGACCACGAGGTGGCCGGCGCCAGCGTCTCCAACAAGGGAACCGCCGCGCTCTCCGCGGCCACGCTTTCCGCCGCCCAGAACTCCTACGGCGCGGGCCGGGCCGCGATCATGAACTTTACCGACGACGAATCCCGGCCCCTGAACCTGGTGCCGGATCTGCTGGAAGTGCCGCCGGCGCTTGAGGCAACGGCAAAGCTGATTTGCCACGGGGACTTTCTGGTGGACGGCTCCAGCAACCCCTACAAGGGCACGGCCGAGGTGTTTGTGAATCCCCGGATCACGGACTCCAGCAACTGGTTTCTGCATGTAACCAGCCGGCCGGTGAAACCCTTTATTTTTCAGGAGCGCAAAGCCCCGGTCTTCGTCTCCCAGACCAATGAAAACAATGACGACGTTTTCAATAAGGCGCTGTTCAAGTACGGCGCCGAGGCGCGGGGCAACGCCGGCTACGGCCTGTGGCAGCTAAGCTACGGGAGCACCGGCGCGGCATAACCTCACCCCAACCCTCTCCACTGATGGTGGAGAGGGCGGCGGAGCAGCCGAGGCAGGGCTAAAATATTTAAACGATTAACCATTATTCGGCCCGATCCCCTCTCCCCCGCACCGGGGGAGAGGGTCAGGGAGAGGGGGCATACAAAATGGCAGTTACGATTAAAAGCACAAAAAACAGACCCTTCCGCCGGTGCGGGGTGCGGTTTGTCCCGGAGGGCGAGACCTTCGCGGACAACAAATTCACCAAAGCCCAGCTTGAAATTTTAAAAGCCGAGCCGCGCCTGGTGGTG
The DNA here is from genome assembly GCA_034520365.1 of Desulfobacterales bacterium. Classification (NCBI taxonomy): domain Bacteria; kingdom Pseudomonadati; phylum Thermodesulfobacteriota; class Desulfobacteria; order Desulfobacterales; species Desulfobacterales bacterium. The sequence continues at coordinate 68,331 of JAXHNP010000005.1, read as the reverse complement.
ACCGAGGAGAAGGCGGCCAAGTCCGGCGGGAAAAAAGAATAAGCGTAGGGCGGGCCACCGTGCCCGCCAAAACAGATCAAGCGTAAGACGGGTTTAAGAGATGCCATACAGCACCCAGTCAGACATATTGGATCAGATCGACGAGACCACGCTGGTGAGCCTGACCGACGATGCGGGCACCGGCTCCGTGGATGATGACGTGGTCACCCGCGCGATCGCGGATGCGGACGCGGAAATCGACGGCTACTGCGGCAAGAAATACGAGGTGCCGTTTTCCCCGGTGCCGGATCTGATCCGTAAATTCTCCGTTGTGATCGCGATCAAAAACCTGTTTGCCCGGCGCCGCGGTGCGCCCGACTCCAGGCGCCAGGATTACGAGGACGCGATCAAGTTTTTAAAAGAGGTGAGTAAGGGCAATGCGACGCTTGGCGAGGATGATCCGGCGGACGTGCCGCAGTCCAGCCATGCGCCGGAGATTGAGAGCGCGGACCGGATCTTTGACCGGGACTCTTTGAAAAACTGGTAGTTCGGCGGATGCGCTGGCGCTTATTTCATCGGCGGATGCGCTGGCGCTTATCCGCCCTACTATAATTTTTCAAAAGACGGATGGCATCAGCACGCTTTTCCCCCTTTGAAAAAGGGGGATGCAAGGGGGATTTTAAAAATTGGCGGGAACCTACTTTAAATTAAACGACCGGGAAGTCCGGCGCGACCTCAAGGCCTTCATGCGCCAGGCGGGGGATCTGTCGCCGGCGTACAAGGCGTTTGGCGAGTACATGCTAAATGTTACGGGCGATCGGTTCTCAGGCGAGCACAGCCCCGAGGGCCGGGCCTGGCAGCCGCTGTCCCCGGAAACCCTGGAGAGCAAAAAGGGCGCAAAAATTCTGACCGAGTCCGGGCAGCTTCGAAACAGCATTATTTATTCCGCCAAGCCGGAACGGTTCGCCTACGGCACCAACAAAATATACGGCGCCATCCACCAGTTTGGCGGCAAGGCCGGCCGGGGGCGGAAAGTCACGATCCCGGCCCGGCCATATTTAGGGATTGCGGCAGCGGATATGGAAGAATTCGGCGAGACGCTGCGCGATCATTTGGAGGACAGATAAGGCGGGCACGGTGGCCCGCCCTACGCAGCGCCGGGTCAATCGTAGGGCGGATAAGCGGTAGGGCGGATAAGCGCCAGCGCATCCGCCGATAAGAGTAAGATTAAGACGGGAAAACTATGGAAGACCTCATAAACGCCATCATCACAGAACTCCAGGGCACCCTCACTACGGTGCGGGCAAGCGCCATCTGGGCGGCGGAGTCGTTAAACCCCATTATCATTCCGGAGTTTGTGACCTTTCCGGCGGTGGCGGTAAAGGACGGCCGGGAGACCTTTGCCCCGGGATACCAGGACGGCGAGGAGATCGAGCGGTATGTGGATGTGGCCGCCCTGGTGCAGGTCTGGAAAGAGGGTGAGGCGATCGTGGGCGCGGACGGGGTGTTGAGGCTTTATGCCGCCATCCGGTCGGCGTTAAATGACAACACCTTGAGTTTATCCGGCTACACCCTGGCCGTGGCAGAGTCTGCCGGGGCCAGTAAAACCATATTCACCGAGACCGACATGGCGCAGATGAAGGTGTTGACGCTGCGGTATGAGGCGTTAAGCGATTATTAAAATTTCACAAATCCCCCCAATCCCCCCTTTTGCAAAGGGGGGTTAAGGGCGGAGGCCCTTTTTCAAAGGGGGGTTAAGGGAAAACAAACCAAGGAGGAGACAAAATGGCATATCCAATTCACGGCAAGGTGGCCAGTATCTTAAAAAACGATGTGGCCGCGGGCTCCCGCATCGGGTTTGACTTAAATGTGGAGCTGGACATGGATGACGCATCCGTTCAGGGCGATGACTGGAAAAAGCATCTGCCCGGTATGGCGGGCGCGTCCGGAAAGATGGACTTTATTCTGGATCCGTCAAACACCGAGCAAAAAGCGCTGATTGACAACATCGTGGCGGCCACGCCCGGCACCAAGCTGACAGATGTCAAGTTCGCGCTGGAGGATTCGGACGACTATTTTGGCGGCGACATCTTTATCACAAGCTTTGGCACGGTGGCCAATATCTCCGGCAAGGTGACCGGGAGCTTTAACTTTGTGGTGGACGGGGCGCTTTCGCTCACCATCGCCGCCTAAAGGAGGTGACCCATGCCTAATCATGGCAAGCAGGGCAATGTGTTTCGGCACAACCACAACGGCTTTGCCGGCGCCGGTCTGGATGATCTCACCTGGGGCGTTTTTTCAAGCGCCTCGGATTCGGCCTATTTCGAGGTGGCGATCGATTCCGAGGAAGGCGGCACCGGCTCGGTGGATACTTTCAAGTGGCGGGAAAACGGCGGGGCCTGGACCGAAAACGTGGATATCACCGGATCCGCCCAGACGTTATCCGGCGTAAACGGCGACCAGATCGTGACATTTGCGGCCACCACCGGGCACACGCTAAACGACCAATGGGCCCGGGGCAACCTGTATGACGAGGCCTGCACAGTCACCGACGACCAGGCCCAGATAACAGATGCCACCCGGCGGATGCTGGATCCGGAAAACCCGCCCACGTTTACGGACTCCGGCGGCGCAAACGTCCTATCCATCGACTATGCCCGGGGCATCGCCTATTTTGACGCGGCCTGCGGAACGGTGACGGTCACGGGCGAGGGATCCCACGTGCCGGCCGCGGCGCTTGAGAAATGCGGGTATATGTATGACTGGAAGCTTGACGGCAGCGTGGATCTGGCTGAGATCAGCGCGTTCCAGGATGACTGGAAAACCCACAAGCCGGGCCTGGCGGAATTCTCCGGCGGGGCTGAGGGCTATTTCGCGAGCAGCAAGTGGTTTGCCGCAATAGAGAACGCCATTGACGGCACGCGCGTGCATTTTCTGCTCCAGCTTTTCAGTTATGATCCGGACAATGACCAGACCGGGGACCACTTTATCTGTTGGGCCACGTTCACGAGCTTTAACACGTCGGCCAACAAGGATGCGATCGTGGGCGAGTCCATCAATTTTCAGGGCCAGGGCGCGCCGGCGTTTGTGCCGAACGCATAACGGTCGGCACGGTGGCCGACCCTACGTAGGGCAAATAAGTAGCCAATAGTAGGGCGGATAAGCGACAGCGCATCCGCCGATAAGATCAAGCGTAGGGCGGATAAGCGACAGCGCATCCGCCGATAAGATTAAGCGTAGGGCGGATAAGCGACAGCGCATCCGCCGATAAGATCAAGCGTAGGGCGGGCCACCGTGCCCGCCTATAACAAAGGAGCATATATGGACCTAAAGCAACTGATCGATGAAAAGAAAACCCGTCTGTCCGCCTGGATGGAATTCCAGGACGTTAATTTTTTAATCGAGTACGCCGAAAAGGGCGAGATGCAAAAGATGCTTGAGCGCTCCAAAAAAAAGCGCTGGGAAAAGCACCAGCCGGTGGAGGATTTTGACGATGATAAGTTTGCCGCCCAGCTCAGCCAAAAAATCCGGGACTGGGATCTGACCATCGGCAAGCTCGCGGATCTAATCAACATTGATATCGGGGACATGGACCCGGAGACCGCCGTGGAGTGCACCGATGAAAACCGCGCGGTGCTGGTTAAAGAAACCTACGGCCTGGCCAACTGGCTGCGCGAGCAGCTCTCTGATGTCACCGCCTACCGGGAGCAAACCCAGGCGGTGCAGGAAAAAAACTCCGAAGCTGGGCCCGGCAAATCATCAAGCTCGGCCGGGACCCGTGCGAAGAATGCGGCAAAGCCTGGAAAGACGGGATGATCGCATGTCAGGACTGCGAACACTGCAAAACCGTCGTCCTTGCCCCGGAGAACCGCCGGGCCGTGGATGTGATCGAGGCGGCAGACCCCATCATGTGGCGGGCCGGCGGGGCGGTGGATGCCCGGGCCATCGAGCTGGCCTGCGCGGAAAATTGCGTGGACGATATCGAAAAGCCCGGGATCCTCGCCAAGGTCCGCGTCTGGATCGCCGCGGTGCGGGAGGATATGAAGACGAAGGGCAGTTGAACGGTAGTCAGTTGTCGGTAGTCAGTAGTCAGTGGGCGGTAGTCAGTGGTCAGTGGGCGGTAGTCAGTGGTCAGTGGTCAGTGGTCAGTGGTCCACCGACTACCGACCACCGTTTACCGACCACCGACCACCGACCACCGGAGCGAAGCGGAGCGTAGCGACAATGGCTGACCCAAAACTCAGATACGAGCTCGTGGTCGATGACAAGGGCACGGCCTCGATTAAAAGCTTTAACTCCAGCCTGGATACGGCCGGGCGCAAAGCGTCCACGGTTTCCGGAAAAATCGGCGGCATTGCCGGAAAGGCGGCCAAGCTGGCCGGAAAGCTGACTGCCGTGGGCGCGGCCGGCGCAGCCGCGTTTGCGGGCTGGGGCATAAAAAAGGCCATCGGCCAGTTTGCCACCTTTGAGACCCAGTTGGCCAAACTTAAAAATTTGGGCGTGGATTCTTTGGGCGCGATTAAAGACCAGATTATGGCGCTGCCGTCTGAGCTGGGATCTGCCACGGAAATGGTCGCCGGCTATTATCAGGTATTATCTGCCGGGATTAAAAAAGGCAAAAACGCCATTGATGTGCTCGTTACCTCGGCCAAGCTGGCCAAGGCCGCCCACCTTGACCAGGCCACGGCGGTTAAGGCGGTGACCTCAGGTATGAAGGCGTTTGATACAAGCGCCAAGGAAACAGCCAACTCGCTGATGAAAATTGAGCAGACCGGTATGACGGAAGTCAGACTTTTAGCCAATTATTTCGGAGAAATAGCCGGGCAGGCAGACGCGATGAACTTGAAGCTTGAAGAGACATCGTCCGCCCTTGCGGCGGTGTCCCAGATGTCCGGCACGACGGAAAAAGGCGCGACTCAGTTAAGAGCATTGTTCCGGGAGCTTATCAGTCCAACCGATGAACTTAATGAGCTGTTTAAAGACATGGGCGGGACCATGCGGGCCATCGAACAAGTGGGTTTAGCCGGCGTGCTTGAGCGGATTGAAAAGGCAACCGGCGGGTCAGCGGTAAAAATTGAAAAGCTGTTCGGGTCTGCCGAGGCCGCAGCCGCAGCCACCTCGCTGTTATCTAAAAATATGCAATATTTTAATGACGCCCTGGACGCGCAGAAAAATAAGGCAGGGGCGCTGGAAGAGACCTGGAATACATTCAAAGATACGCTTAACGCCATCTGGGACACGTTTAAAAACACCGTGGGCCGGATCGCCATTGAGATCGGCGAGGATCTGGCGCCGACGGTTAAAAACCTGGTGACGCAAACCAGTGAATGGCTGAAGGTTAACAAAGAGCTCATCACCGTCAAAATCTCGGACTGGCTGTCCGGAATTACCCAGTGGATCGATAAAATCGATTTGTCCAAGCTGGACTTTGCGGTGGTGGCTGAAAAAGGCGACAAGCTGATCAATGCGCTAAGCACGATGGCCAAAGACATCGGCACGGTGGCCGAAGCGGCGGGAAAGCTGCTCGGCGTATTGGATAAAGCGATAAAAAAAGCCAACTCCTGGGCCGAAAAAATGGGGTTTGCCTGGAAAATTATTTCCCGGGACTATCAGGGCCTGGTGCAGGACGTGATGGCCGGATCGGATAAAATCGCCGGCAAGCACGCAGAGACAGCCGCAACCGTAAAGAAAAACCCCATTGAAGTCACCGCGGACACCTCGGATGCCGAGGCTGAAGTGGGCCGGTTAAAGGACAAAACCCAGGATCTTGATGCCAAAGCCAATGTTACCGCGGACACCTCGGATGCCGAGGCCGAAGTATACCAGTTTAAAAACAAAACCGAAGATTTGCTTGCCGAGGCCAACGTCACGGCGGACACTACGGCCGGCAAAAAAAAGGTGGAGGAGCTGGTCTATTATGTTGAAGGCGAGCGCCGGGTGCTGACCGTGGATGCGGACACCTCGGCCGCGGAGGAAAAGCTCTCCTCGCTTGAGAAGTGGATAAAATCCGTGGGCGAGCAGGCCGGGGGCACCATTGACAAGTTTGGGCGGCTGAACAAGGAAACGGACAAGGTGGCAGACAGCGTGAACAGTGTCGGCGATGCGGCCGAAAAAATGGGAAGCTCTGCCAAAAAAGGCGCGGAAGAAACCGAAGGGCATTTAAAAGATTTAAAAAAACCGATCAACGCCATCGGCGGGTGGTACGACGATGTTAAGCATAAGGTCGAAGGCGAACCCATAAACCCCGAGGTTGACAACAGCCAGGCCAAACAGGCGGAAGAAGAGGTGCAGGCCGAAGCGGAAAACACCCGGCGATCGGTGACCAAAATCATGGATGTCAACGTCAATATCGATCCGGCCATCTCCGCCCTGGAAAAACTAAAGCAGCAGCACGCAGGCGTTATGGCCCAGCTCCAGCACGACTACGCCCTGGCCGTATCCCAGGCATCGCAGATCAGCCCCTGGGCCGAGTATAACACCCGGCAGTCCGGGCAAGAAGCTATGAATAAAATGAGCGGCTGGTTTTCAAACGCCGAAAGGGGAATCCAGCAAAGATTGTGGGCTAAACAAGCCGGCGGCGGCGATTTTTCAAAAGAAGATAAAGAGAAGCTGTCTGATATGGGTTTTGAGGGCGGGAACAGGTTATCAGATTTTTTTAGCTTTCAGACCGGTACCGGCCTTGTGGGCCTTCCCCGGACCGGTGCGTTTGAGGGCCACAAGGGCGAAATCGTCTTAAACCCGGATCAGAGCCGGGCGCTTCGCGAGGGCAGCTCTTTGGTACGGGAGCGAAACGAGATAAAGCCCGCGGTGTCAGCCGGTTCTTTAGGCGGTGGCAAGGGCCAAACCAATGGATCGGCCGGCAGCATAATGGGCGGCGGGGATATTAACGTCACCGTGGCCCCGACGTTTATGAGCGGGGATGCGTTTGCCGCCCGGGCCGTGGCCCGGGAGATCCGGCAGGCCCTGGACGAGGATGAGCGGCGGAAGAATTAGCAGGGCGGGCCACCTCACCCACCCCACCCCAACCCTCCCCGCCGGCGGCGGAGAGGGCGAGGGCCGGGGCGGACGTATTTTGTAGGGCGGGCCACCGTGCCCGCCATAAAAGGGTAGGATTAAGACGATATGGCGAACATATCATTTGTCACCAAAAATCTGCTGGAAGACGCCACCATCACGGTGACGGGCGACCCGGACACGGGGTTTCCCGAGGCGCGCCTCTACGACCGCCAGGTGAGCCTGTACTGGAAATGGACCGGCACCGGGGCAATCACCTTTCACGCGGACCAGGGGGCGGCGGATATCCTGGATGCGGATTTTCTGGCCATATTCCGGCACAATTTTTCCGGCGAGGATCTGACCTGGGAATACTCAGACGATGACGCGGCCTGGTCAAACGCGGTCGCCGGCTGGACCCAGGGGGATAACACCCGGATCATAAAAACCCTTTCCGCGGCGGCCACACACCGCTACTGGCGGGTGACCCTGTCCAGCATGGAAAACCCAAGATGCGGCGAAATCTGGATGGGGGAAAAGTGGACCCACGATATTTTGGCAACGCCCGCGCCCGAGGCGGAGGCGGCCCCGAACGTGCGCTGGCAAAAGACCGCGGGCGGGCTTACCCGCTCCACGAAAATGGGCGAGGCCCGGCGGCGGCGGAGTTATCAGATGGCGCTTTCCGCGGCGAATTTGACCGCGTTTTTATCCGCAATGGATGATTTGGATGAGTACAGTTTGCCGTTTTATTTCTGTGACCATGCTGGCGACTGGTTTCTGGCCAAATTTGTTGAGCCGCCCCGAAAAATCTATTCCAACAAGACGCACACCTGGGTGCAGGCGAGCGTGGAGGAGCTGCTATGACTGTTTTTTTCGATTTTTATGAATCTGTGGAGCCGGCCGCGTTAAAGTTAGGCGATGCTACTTATGCAAGCGAGGATATTGATTCCGGGTTTACAGACCATGTGTTTTTTCAATCGGTTTTTAATCCGGGCCACGACGGGTCGACTATATTTTTAGAATATGATTTTAGTTTTAAAGTCGAAGACAACAACGCTACTGGTGAAAAATTTGATTCCATTAAGCTCCAGTACCGGGAATCCGGCGGATCATGGGTTGACATCAAAGCGGAGACAGACTGGAGCATGTCGTCTTTTAGTGGAAAAGGCATGATTACCACAGCGATCACCCTGCCCATTGAGGTGCGGCTTATCGCAACGGACACGGACGGCACGGCCAACTGGCAAATAGTAAATTTTGACGGGGGGAGCACTTACCACGTGTATTTTCGCGCCGTGGGGACGGTGTCATAAATGAAAACCCTGTCCGCAAATACCGAAACCGCTTTGGATGCGCCCGGTATCTCCATTGTCCGGCTGTGCGAGATTACGCTTTCCGGCCTGACGCTGCGGCTTTGCGACCGGGTGTTTGGCGCGGCGGGCAGCGAGTGCGTATATAACGGCGCGGTCTATGAGCCCCTGGTCATTTCCTGGGGCGCGATTCGGTGCGGCGAAATGCGGCCCCCGTTTTTCGATACCCAGGCCACGGAGACGGACCTGGTGATTGACAACAATACGCCAGTTGGCGGGGCGGACCGGTTTGTGGGGCTTTTGGCCGATTACGATTTGACGTTTGCCGATCTAAAAATTTTTGAGATTTTTGAGGGCGCGGATGCGGCCGGGGATGCCGTGGATATTTTTGCCGGCCATATCGAGGACCTGATCAACATGGATCAGCCCCGGGTGACGCTTTCTGTCACGGGGTTTTCCGCCGGGCTCTCACCCAAATTTGCCCATGACATGGTGGATGCGGACACGTATCCGTCAGCCGATCCGGATGACATCGGCAAGATGCTGCCACAGGTCTATGGCAGCGCCCGGCGGGTGCCCATGATGGCCATTGACGTGGGGCCGATCACGCGCCTGGCCGAGGCGGTGGGCGCAGATGATGTGATTTTTGAGCTGACCGGGGATATCGACCGGTTTTCCGCATCCGGCACCGCGGTGATTGATTCTGAGGAAATCACCTGGACCGGAAAATCCGGCAAGCAGTTGACCGGCATTACCCGGGGCGCAAACAGCACCGAGGCGGTTGCCCACAAATGGGGCGCCATGATCGGGGAGAAAAAGAGCGAATACGTGTTTGCCCTGGGCCATGCGATAAAGGCCATAAATGATGTGTATGTGGCGGACGTGCGGCAGATGGCCTCGGAATATACGGTCTATACGGGGCAAAGCGGAGATGAGCACGTCAGCCACCCCGGCATGGGCTGCGTGGTGTTCGACGAGCTCTCCAAAATACTAACCGCGGACCCGACATCCCTGTCAAATAACACGGGGTTTGCACTGTCGCGCCGGGTGGCGGGGCTTCCCATCGGCTATATTAAAGCGGTCGATAAAAACGGGGTGGTGGCCGATTTTGACGACACCACGACCATCACGTTTCCGGATTCGCCGTCCGGGACCCTATCCGAAATCGTGGTGAATTACTATTTCGAGCTGCGCACCTTGAAGCTCTTTAGCTCGTCCGGCAAAATCCCAAAGGGCGGCCTGCCCTTCTACATTGACGGCCAAAAGGTGGCATACGTGGATGAGGCCGGGGATCTGGTCCAGGAAACCAGCTCCCCTTTAAAAGTGCCCAAAGATTCCTGGCCAGCCAGTGCGGAAAAAACCAAAACCTGGCGGCACAGCGGATATGGCACGTATGCGCTGATTATTCAAAAAGCGGAGATTACCTGCGTATCCACCGTATCCGAGCTTGAGCAGCAGGGAAAAACTGTGGAAAAAGAGGCGTCGAGTTTGCCGGTGGGCGCCCATACCAGCCAAACCACGGTGGATGACAGCGCGTCTGTTTCGTTTCCGGCCGCGCCGTCCGGCAATTTGTCAGACATTGTGATCGAGGTGCGCTGGGCGTTAACCATTACCGGGGATCGGATCACAAGCGATAAACCCCGAGTGTATTCAATCGGCGGGCAGCCCGTAAAAATTTTGGGGCAAACGCTTAGCTACAACTTGATGGCCGGCACCATATACCTGCCCCAGTCCGCCTGGCAGACATCGATCGCTAAAACCAAAAGCCGGCTGGATGAGTTCGGCCGGGGCGAGGAGTTCGTGATCCTGTCCGCGGTGCAGCGCTGCCGCACGGACGACTTTTCGGCGGATTACGAGCTCAGCGGCAACTCAATGGCTGATGCCAAGCTGGGGGGCCGGGTGTCCGCGGACGTGGACGGATTTTTAGATGACGGCAGCGGCACGATCACGGGCACGGCGGGCGCCCTGATCGAGCGGCCGGACCACATTGCCGAGCACATGCTGACCGACCGGTGCGGCCTGGCCGCCGCCCGGATTGACGCTACCGCGTATGCGGCCGCCGGCAGCACCTATAACACCGAGGGCTATAAACTGGCGTTTCCCATCCTGCAGCCGCCGAGCTTGCCCAAACTGCTGAACCGGGTGGCGCACCAGGCCAAATCCGTCCAGTTCTGGGCCGCGGGCGTGCACAAGCTGGTTTATGCCGCGGATGCGCCCTCGGTGGATAAAATCATCTACGAGCACATGATCGACCTGGGGCAGATTTGGGTCAAGCGCACCAACCGGGCCGATATCGTAAATACCGCAACCGCCCGCTATGCGCGCGACTGGTCCGGGTTCTCGGATGACCGGGAGGCGGACCGAAAAACCGTCACCAAAACTGACAGCGCCAGCGTGACCAAATACGGCACGTTATACGGCGATGAGCGGAGCTACCCATACATTCCGGAGGGGTCCGAGGCCCAGGCCCAGGATGTGCTGGACTGGGAGGTCTCGCGCCGGGCCGCGCAAAAGCTGGTGATCGAGTTTGCCGGCGGCTATTTTCTGACCGCCCTGGAGCCGGGCGACGTGGTGCAGTTCTCGTTTGATTCGGGCTCCGCCTTAGACAACGCGCTTTTAAACCTGGTGACATCCGAAACCGATAAATTCCGCGTCATCGACCGTCGCGACCGCTCGGATGCCGCCAAACAGTTTGAGATGATCGAAATATAAATGGAGGCGTTTATGAAAAACAGCAGATATTTAATACTTATTTTGGCGCTGATTATGGTTTTCGGCGCCGGCATGGCGGACGCGGCCACCTACCGAAACGACTCGAACGGCTATATCAGCATCGAGTCAACCGACGGCCGCACTATACAGCTCGCCCCGGGCGAATCCGGCCAGACCTACCAATACTATGACATCGACAATTTAACCAAAACGAGCGATGCGCCGCGCTATAATCCGGTGATCGCCCAGGCGTCGATCACCGCATCCGGCACCGAAGTATCTGTTGATACGGCCGCTGATACGGTTGTGGTGATAAACGATTCGGACGCGGCGTTGTCAGTATATTGGGGCAGCCGGACAAACACGCCGGCCACACCGATACCGGCCGACTCGCGCTGGAATTTTGACGATATCCGGGCGGTGGCGGATAAATTGATCATCGATTTTGATGAGACCGTTTCCGACGGACAAATTCGCGTGCTGCAACTGGACCGCCGGGGCCAGGGCCTGGACATCGGCAATTTTGACACCGGCCCGCGCACCACCGTTTATACGCTGTTTGATGGAACCACAATCGCGGCGGGCGGCTCAGCCACCTCGGATGCCATCTACGTGGGCAAGGCGGCCGGATATTTTTCTTTGCAGGTGGCTATCACCGGAGACGGCACGGTTAAATTTGAGTATTTGGTCTCAATGACCGGGGAAGACGGGACGTTTGTGGAGCCCTCCGAGGGAAACGACATCGAGACCGGGCTTACCAATACCGCCGGAACGGCCTCGGACGGAAACGACGCGTTTCCGATTTCGGATCTGATGCTGGCCCCATATATTCAAATCAACGCGACCGAGACGGGCTTATCTGACAGCGTAACCCTGACCACGCGACTGGGGGTGCAGTAATGCGGAAAATTATATGTTTATCAATTTTTTTAGTATTTGCCGCCGCGTTTCAGGCCGCGGCCTGGAACGGGGAGAGCGGATGGCACGGGACGCGCTGGCATGAGAGCAGTGCCGAGGAGTCTGCGATCGCATACGGCGTCCGCTGGGACCAGGCAAACGACACGTACACCGAGGGAATAATCGACTCCGGCACGTTTATCGGCCAGGACGTGACGACCTTTCCGGTGCAGGAGCAGATGCGCCGCTGCGTGCTGCAGGACAGCGGCACGGTAAACTATTATTTGGGCGCTTCGGACTCCACTAAAAAAGCCAATGGCGATGCGGCCACGCTGGATGGCACGGACGGCCAGGTGATGGTGGAGATTCCGGACTTTTACTATGTCCAGGCGCAATACAGCGACTACCGCTATTTTTTCGTGGCTGACGGGCCGTTTACGCTGACTCTGCCGGATAGTTCCGAGGTGGAGGCATCTCTACACCCGGCGTTTACCAAGGCCGGGGCCTCGGTTGATTATCGTTATGTGGGCGCATATCAGGCCAATATATACGATGATTCGGCATCCGGCTATGTGGGCGGCGACGTGGGCTGGGACACAGCTAACGATCAGATGGCGTCTGTATCCGGTGTTCTGCCGGCCGTTGATTTCGATCGCGGCGATGGCCGCACATTGGCGGAAAACCGGGGCAGCGGCTGGCATCAATTAGATGCCAATTTGTGGGCGGCGGTAAATCTGCTCTACGTTACAGAGTACGCGGATCTTAACGCCCAGGATAAAATCGGCGCGGGCATCACGGATTATGCTGCCTGGCCAGGTGGGCCGCAGGCGTTGGGCGGCAACTCAAACGGTATCGGCAACGCTACCGGAAACGATACGTGGGCCGTAAATAAATGGAGCGCGGAGACAGCGTACAGCTTAGGGGATGAGTGCATTCCGGACGCCTCGCAGACCGGCTATACCTACCGCGTGACATCTGCCGGGACCACCGGGGCGACTGAGCCGACCTGGCCGACCACCCTGGGCAATACGGTGGTTGACGGCGCGGTTACGTGGGAATGCGTCAGAACCACGCAGTACATGAGCTATCGGGGCATCGAAAACTGGTATGGCCACATTTGGCAGTTTATTGACGCGGCCAATATCCACAACAGCGCAGCCAATGGATCGCGGCTCTATACATGCGGCAATTATGAAAATTATGCGGATGACACGGATACCAATTATACATTGGCCGGCAGCCTGGCCGAGTCTGACGGCTACATTACGGACGTGGTGGATGCGGTCGGGTTCTGGCCGGTATCAACTGGCGGCGGGTCAGCGACTTATTTGTGCGATTATTATTACACTTTTTACGACAGTGATGCAGATTCCGGCTGGCGGGTCGCTCCTTTCGGCGGGTACGTGTATTACGGCGCGCCCGCGGGTCCGTTCTGCGTGTACTCGTCTATCGGCTCGTCGTTTTCGATTTCGCATTTCGGCGGGCGGCTCTGCTTTTAAATGCGTATGCGTCGCGATTTTTTTGGGGCCGGGCTGTTTCGGGTCGCTCATTTCGGCGGGAACGTGAATAACGGCACGAACGCAGGTCCGTTCTACGTGAACTCGAATAACGGCTCGTCGAATTCGAATTCGAATATCGGCAGGCAGCTCAGCTTGTTTCGGTTTAAACTTTACGCTGCGATGGCGGCCCGGTCCCTGCCGCTTGGCAAAACACAAAGCAAAGCCCCATAGATGCTGGTACAAAACGGAAGGCTTCGGGGTGAAATAAGCAGATTATGAAACGATACGGCAATTTATTTAAAGATGTGTGCAGCCTGGAAAACCTGGCCAGGGCGCATGAAAATGCCAGGCGCGGCAAACGCCATTACCGGGAGGTAAAGATGGTGGACGCGGATCCGGAAGCGTATCTGCGGCAGATACAAGAAAAGCTTATGGACGGGTTTTTTCAGACCTCCACATACACCGCCATCAATAAAAATGAGTACGGAAAACCCCGGGCTATTCACAAATTGCCTTATTTTCCGGACCGGATCGTGCACCATGCCATTGTTCAGGTAATTATTCCTGTCTGGGATAAAACGCTGATCCGGGATACATACGCCTGCATCCGCGGCCGCGGCATCCACGACGGGGCCCGGCGGATTAAAAAGGCTTTGCGCGATGTCTTTGGAACCCGCTACTGCCTTAAAATGGATGTGAAAAAATTCTATCCGAGCATGGACCACGAGGTTTTAAAGTGCATTATCCAAAAAAAGATAAAGGATCCGGACCTTTTGGCTTTAATTTTTGAAATTATTGACAGTTTCCGGCCGGGCGTGCCCATTGGCAACTATTTGAGCCAGTTTTTCGGAAATCTTTATTTGTCTGGATATGATCACTGGATGAAGGAAATAAACAAGTGCCGATACTATTTTCGGTATTGCGATGATGTGGTGGTGTTAGGCGCCGACAAGCAATGGCTGCATGAGTTAAAGGCCATGACCGACGCCTACTGGTCCGGTAGGCTGAAATTAAAGCTTAAGAAAAACTGGCAGGTGTTTCCGGTGGATGCCCGCGGCATTGATTTTCTGGGTTATCGGTTTTTTCACGGCTATACCCTTTTGAGAAAATCCATCGCCCGGAAATTTCAAAAGAAAATGGATTTTATTAAAAGGCATCACCGCCAGATGGCCCCGGTGTCTGTCATGAGCAGCGTAATGAGCTACGAGGGCTGGATGCGGCACGCCAACTGCCTGAATCTTAAAAAGGCATATTTTGACGATAGACTGAGAGCAGCTGTGGCCAATGCGGCGACGACCGGCGGCACGGCCGACCCCCTTAGTAAATGTGTTTTTTAAAAATGGGAAGGATGTAATGCAGGTAACTGAAATTAATTCGAAGCGAAAAAAGCGGTTTTCCGAGTTTGCCGATGAACCGAAAATACTGGATGGGGCAAAAGCCCGGATTGACGATATATTAAATCAGGAAATCGAGTTTATTGGCAGCAAGATCGCTGAAAGCAAGTTTTCAAAAAATAAAAGCGGCAAGTGTCTGACCTTGCAGTTTATCGACCCGAAAACCGGCGAGCGACGGGTGGTGTTTACCGGGTCCGACGTGCTGATCAACCAACTTGAAAAATACCACGAAAAACTACCTTTTCTGGCGACCATAAAGCGTGTGGATCGTTATTATCTACTGACATGACGGAGGTTTTACCATGAGGCCAATCGTGCGGACGGTTATTATATTATCGCTACTGATTTTTACGGCAACCGCAGCCCCGGCCGAGGAGGTTGCCTATTTTGATCATTACCCTAAAATCCAGCGGCTCCAGGGCGCGATCCTGTTTCCGGCCGACATTAAAGAGGTGACGATCCGCCACGATGACGGCGGGGTGACAACCAACTGGAAGTGCACCCTTTACCACGTGAAGGATGTAGGGCAGAAGGTGCATCAAAACCGGTCTCAGTTTGTAAAGGAGAATAAACGGTATCTTTACGAGCTGAGCTATGGCGACCTTGAGACCGTAGTGCGCGCCATCGAGGAGGACCGGGTGACAGAGCTAAAGGCTGCGGCGGACAAAAAAGTACAGGACTTTGAGGCCGTGGAAACCCTGGAGCCCCAAAAAAAATGAAAAAATCCAGGTTCCAGAAAAACTGCCTGATCATTGGGCTGGTATGTTTTTTAATCGCGGGAATAGCGGGCTTTAAACTTTGCCAGGCCGAAACCACGGCCGAGGTTTACGGGCTTTTCATGGGCGGGGATCTGGGTTTTGATCCCGGACCGGCCAGCCGGGCGGAAATCGAATGCCGGCCGATCAAATGGGCATCAGTTCGCGGGTATGGCCAATATGCCTGGATACACAAGACGCCGCACGACTCCGGCCACCATGAGTGGTACGGGGCCGGAATCAGAATATACCCGTGGCGCGATATATTTGTTGGTGGTAGTTTGGGTTATTCCGGATATAAATCGAAGGGAGACAGGTCAACCTGGGAGAAGGGTGACTGGGGCCCGGCAGTTAGCGCCGGCTGGAATGGTGAAACCTGGGCGGCATACGCCTCGTACTATTGGCCAGATGACACGGAAAACAACACATACGGTTACTCAGCCACGTTTAAATACCGGTTTTATAAGAACTGGCTGGCATACATGCGCAGCACGATTGCCCGGTTTGACCAAAGGGTCCCAGGGCCGAATGGTGGGCGAGAAATAAGAATGGAGCGCAGCGCCTTAACGTTGGGCGCCGGCTGGCGCTTTTAGTTTACCCTAAAACGAGCTAACCAAAGCCTGACCGATGATACACCCCCGCATCGGACAGGTTTTTTACGTCCTATTGACAGCCCCACTTTATTTTTCTATTTTCATTTGCAAATTTTTCTAATTTTACGTGTCAAGTTACAGCAAACAGGCGACTTCAAACAAACCCAACCCCACCGCTATCCAGATCCTGAATCACAAACTGCGCCGGGCATTGCGCGAAGAACATGCCCCAACATCTTGCATGTCGGGTTTTGGGCGGATAGCTACGTATAGCTTTTTACAGTCTTCAGTCACCTATTGAAATTATTGATCAACATTATGGCAAGTTGCATTCGTACCCTATACCAGGTCAATACGCCGAGCCCGGCTCTATCGCTTTGCGCACCTTGACCGCTAATTCCTGCATCGAAAACGGTTTCTGGATGAATTGAACGCCTTCATCTATCACCCCTTTATGGGCAATCACATCAGCCGTATAGCCCGACATGTATAAAATTTTGAGTCCGGGCCGGCTCATGGCCATTTGCGAGGCCAGATCCCGCCCATTCATCTCCGGCATAATCACGTCGGTGATGAGCAAATGAATTGTTCCATTATATGCTTCAAATAGTTGCAATGCCGCAGATGGATTCCCAGCAGTCTGAACGGTGTAACCCAGCCTTTCGAGGATCTGTCTGGACATTTGCAGCACCGGTATTTCATCTTCGACGATCAGGATGGTTTCCGTTCCCGTAGGTAATTGCCGTGTGGGTGTGGATTCTTTTGCGGGCTCCAAAGCGGATTCTTCCGTTTCAAGACGGGGCAGGTATATTTTAACAGTCGTTCCCTTTCCGGGTTCGCTGTCTACATTGATAAAGCCGTTGTTCTGTTTGACAATGCCGTATATCATAGCCAGGCCGAGTCCGGTTCCTTTCCCGATCTCTTTGGTGGTAAAAAACGGTTCAAACAGATTCGTCAGCGTCTCCTTGTCCATGCCCGAACCATCATCGCTTACGGAAAGCATGACGTATTGTCCGGGAACAAAATAAGGATAAAGTGTACAATAATTTTCATCAACCTCGACATTGTTTGTTTCTATTTTAATTTTGCCCACATCGGCAATTGCATCCCGCGCATTGACGGCAAGATTGGTCATGGTCTGGTCCGCCTGGGAGGGGTCTAATTTTACCGGCCAGAGGTTGTTGCCCGGGTGCCACACAAGCTCAATATTTTCGCCGATCAAGCGTTGCAGCATTTTCAGCATGCCGGAAATGGTCTCATTTAAATCGAGCTGCACCGGATTGATGGTCTGCTGCCGGGCAAAAGCCATTAGCTGCCGGACGATGTCGGCGGATTTTTTTCCAGCGGTATATATTTCCCGGATCGTTTCGCGGAGGGGATCTGACGGGTCCATCATGTCGATGGCCATTTCGGCATATCCGTTGATGATGGCAAGCTTGTTGTTAAAATCATGGGCCACCCCGCCTGCAAGCCGGCCCACGGATTCCATCTTCTGGGCCTGATTTAGCTGAGATTGAAGTTTCTCACGCTCTGTCACATCCTGGTTGATAACCACGGCCCCTTCAATATTTCCCTTTTCATCCAGAACCGGCGCAGTGGAATTGAGAATAATTTTTTTCTTCCCGTCAAATGCGTCGATTTCCAGCAACTCATCCAGAATGGTAGCGCCGCCTCGAATCGTGTGGGCAAGAGCCCAGGTGTCCGGTGTGATAGCTTCTCCGGAAGGATATCTCCTGGCCGCGAAAACACCGTATTCAGACGGATCAACTAAGGGCTCTGCACCCCATATTTCCACTCCTGCAGGGTTACCCCGCAGGAGTCTGCCCTTTTCGTCAGCGAACCAGAGTCCAATCGGGAGGATATCAAAAATTCTCTGCAGCAGGCTTTCCCGCTGGCGCAGTGCATCCTCGGCCCGCTTGCGCTCGGTGATGTCTATAAGAGAAACCACGGTCTGTGTAGTGTCGGGAATCATGTCGACGGTCAGAAAGCCGTGGCGCAACCCGCCATTGCGGACAAAGAAACGGAACTCATAATTAAGAGGTGCTGTGCGAGGGTCGCTCCGGCGCAAATAATGGTATTCCTTCATCCGGGCAACATCATCGGCGTGAATAAATTCGGTCCAGGATTTTTTCCCTTCCACCTCCTGCTTGGAATATCCGGCCAGGGTTTCGAAATTGGTGTTAACATGCGAAATAATAGTGTCTTCTTCAATAATAAACATTGCTGCGCCGGTGGTCTCAAATATGGCGCGATAGTAGTTCTCAGATCGGCGAAGGGCTTGTTCAGACTGTGTTTGTTCTGTAATATCTTCAACAATACCCGTACAGCCGATAACTGTGCCGTCTTCAGCCCTCAATGGCGAAAAATAAACTCTCACCGGCGTGGATTGTTTTGCCGTCACGGAATGATAAACATCTTCGTAATAACCACGACTGCCATCCAGGGCCTTGCGCAGATTCCTAACGATTTTTTGGTCGGGCAGCGTGTTCATATCCAGGCCGATCAGCGCTTTTTTAGATGAACCGATAATTTTGATAAAATTGTCATTGCATGAAACGATAACGCCTTTTTTGTCGGTATGAAACACGCCGAGAGGGGACTGCTCGAACAACAGGCGATAACATCTTTCTTTTTCCTCGCTTTTTTCTTTACTTTCCTCTAATTGCTTTTCGGCCTTTTTGCGCTCGGTGATGTCTTCTATGGCAAGAAGGATAAGCCGATCTTTTCCGGACTTTTTGTGAATTTCCCGGGCATTGACAAGCATGGTACGCCTGCCGAGGTCGGCAAATTCGTGTTCAATCTTATAGTCATCAAGGGTTGTTTTTTGGGGAAGGAGGGTTTCGAGCAGTTCTCGCAGCTTGGGGATATCCCATTGTTTGTTGCCCAGGTCATAAATCAGTTGCCCCTCGGTCTCTTCAGGCTTTACCTTAAAGGCGTCATAAAAAGACCGACTGGCGGAAACCACCTTTAAATCTTGATCCAGTACGATCAAGGGTTCACGCACGGTGTTGATGATGCTCTCTGCGTATTCCCGGGCTTCCTCTTCAGATGTTTGGGAATCTGTCATGCTTTTCCCCTTTTTCAAAAATCAGAGAGTGGAAAAGGATTATGGATAAATCGCTGTCTGTTCGAAGATTGCCCGCGAATCCTTTCTGGATTGTATAGGGTGGGCCGACCATGAGAAGCCGATGACGGTTTACAAACGCCAATAAGTCCGGGCATCCTCATGTGCTTTGCCCGCGGTACGAGAAAACGGGTTTATGATACGGTCCGCAAGATCGCTGACGGGAAGAATGCTAATAGGAATATGAAGGCGAAGACGACCGAAACGATTCGCTTATCCGGTTAAAAATATTTTTGAGATTTATATCAAAGCATTATGAGCAAGTCAATAACAATAAAACCGGCATGACTCTCTGATCCGCTTGGACAATTATGCACCATGCGGCGATGAAGCTTCAGTTATGCGGGCATTTTATTATCCGCTCAACAAACTCAAACAGAATCCTCATTTTTCGAGTTTTAAATAGACCACAATAAATTGGGTGCGGCATGGGGTCATCCGGGCAGGTGGCCCGGCCGAGGTCAGGCAGAATTAAATTCAAGGGCGGGAATCTGGCTGCAATTTCCTGAATCCTTTCCTGGTGCTACCTTTGTGAGCGATCAAAGCGCTTATTTTTTGGGAGGCCACGGAATAAATGCGCTGGTTTTTCGGATATAAGCCTGATACTCCGGGTTTTCTGAAAATTCCGTTTGCTCCATCAGGGTCACGCCGGTGATGCGCAGCAGCGTATAGGTGATCACCATGGGACTGACGATTGTCCAGACGCCCCCGGGCACGGCCAGCACTATTAAAAACAGTCCCCACCAGACCAGGGCTTCACCGAAATAATTGGGATGCCGGCTGTATCGCCAGAGCTTTTGGTCCATGACTTTGCCCTTATTGGCCGGATCAGCGTTAAAGCGGACCAGCTGTCGGTCCGCCGCGGTCTCAATGACAAAGCCCGCGGCCCAGATTCCCATGCCCAGAAAATCCAGCCATGTGAGATTTGCCGGCACGGCAGATAGCTGCCCGTATTGGACCCCCAGCGATATGATCCACTGAAAGAGCGCCTGGATCAGAAATACCTTGAACAGGCTGACTATCCAGAAGTTCTCCCCGTGTTTTTTCCGCCACTCGGCATAGCGGGGGTCTTCGCCCTTGCCCCAGCTGCGGAGGCTCATGTGAATAAAAAGCCGGACGCCCCATGCAGTCACCAGGAGCGAGAGAATCAGCTTTCTGGCAAAATAGCCGTCTGCGGCAAAAAAGGTGAGCCAGGCGATCAGGATAAACCCCAGCCCCCAGAAGCTGTCGGCAATGGTCACATTTTTATTCGCCAGGCTGATCAGCCAGCCGATCACCATAAGACCGGCCGCCGCCAACAGGTTGACCCCGAAAATCCATAAGTTTTCCATTGCGTCTTAATCCTCCTGATGAATCAAATGCCCGGGTGCCAGCGGATCATGGACGCTTTCGCCTTCAGCCTGTCTCGCAATGGCCTCCCGGATGGCCCGGTGCAGATCGCCCGAAATCGGGTAGTAAAGGGCAATCACGAATGCGACGGCATTGCAGAGACACGGTACCAGGGCATAGAGCATTCGCAGGGTAAACACCACGGATTCGGTTTGCTGAATATTGGGCACATATCCGGATGCGCCCAGAAGCGCAAGACCTGCGCCCACCCCCAGGGCGGCGGCCAGCTTTTTGGCAATAGACCAGAGGCCGATATACAGCCCTTCCCGCCGCTCACCGGATTTTAACTCGTCATAGTCAATTACATCCGCCTGGATGGCCGACGGAATCGCCAGAGTCGCCCCGAACCCGATGCCGGAGATAAAGACCAGGATGCCGTAAATCATTTCATCGCCGGGGCCCAGAAAAAACACCCAGAAAAAGGCGCCGGTGTTGACCGCCATGGAGACCAGCCACACGGCTTTCTTGCCGAAGCGGCCGGAGCCCGCCACCCACATGGGGAGAAACAGGATGCCGGTCACAAAGTAGAGCAGCAGATATAGATCTGCCCGCGGGGAGTGGAGCACATATTCCACGTAATAGAGGATCAGGGTGGCCGGCAGGTTGTTGCCGATGGCACTGATGGTATAGGAGATAAGCAGAATCCGAAAGGGCCGGTTCTGCAGGCTGGATAGCACACGGGAAAAAATATTTTCAGTTCTGGCGCTGATTTCCACGGCTTTTTCCCTGAAGGCCAGAACGCACCAGACAGCCGTGAGGATGATCAGGGGCGTATAGACCAGCGACAGAATAAAAAACGTTTCGCGTTCACCGGCCCCGCCTTCGGGAATGGTAAACAACCATTTCACGGCCGCCGGCGAGGCGGCGGCCACGAGGGTTCCGGCAATCAGGGCCCCGTCGCGCATGGAAAAAAGGGTGGTACGCTCATCATAGTCAAAGGTAAGCTCCGGACCCAGGGATTCGTAGGGGACGATCACCACCGTCCAGAAGAGAAAAAGCGCGAAAATAAGCATCAAAAACCACAGGGTGGCGGCATCCGGTCCCACATCCGGCGGGTTGAATAGCAGAATGATGGCCATGGCGGTAAACACCGCCCCGCCCAGGATGAACGGCCGGCGCCGGCCCCACGGGGTCTGGATGCGATCCGAGATCAGCCCGATGGCCGGGTCCGTCACCGCATCAAAGAGCCGTACCAAAAGCAGGATCACGCCCAGGGCGGAGATGTGCACGCCCACCACGTCGGTATAGAATTTCGGGAGGTAGACGTATACCGGAATCCCCACCACGGCCAGGGCGAATGCCGGGGCCGAGTAGGCGATCTTTTTGCCGGCGGAAAGCGTCTTCATGCCCGTTTACCGGTCCAGTAGCCGATCCCGGAAGGATTTGCTGATGGGGTTTTTGCCCAGCCACATGGCAAAATAGGCCCGGGCGAACTGTTCGCCGGGAACCACGCCGAGTCTTTCGCCGTTTAAGGCAAGAGAGGTGCCGCTGCCCGGGATATATGCCGCCTGATATTCATCGCCGGGCGAAACCGTCCGGTAAAGGGCATTCATCTGTTCGATCCGGGGCTTTAACTTTTGAAATTCGGCCTCATCCACGTTTTTTTCAATCATTTTCGTGGTCGCCTTGGCAAAATCCGCCGCCGGAATTTCGTGAAAATAATGCAGCACCAGGACCTTGGGGACATCCGAGAGCACCTTTGCGGCGGCCGTCTCCTTCGGCAGGTAAAGTGCCCCCACATAGGCCTTGATCACAATCAGGTGCTTCAATAGCGCAGTTCCGCGCAATTGCAGGTCTTTGCCGTCAACGCGAATGCGCTCTTCAAATGTCACCCCCTCGATTTCCGCTGCACCGGTCAAGGGGACGGCAGCCGCCGCCAGGAAACCAAAAACAATCAACATCACGAAAAATTTATGCATCCGCGCCTCACACATTAATATTTGCCCCTAAATTGAGGGCGTATTCAGGTATAATGTCAAAACCATTCGCTTAAGCCATTTTTACCCTCATCCCGACCTTCTCCAGTTCACGACATTGAGTATAATGTCAATGCCACATTGATTTAAGGTTGAAAATCGGCTCGGTTGTCATTTCGAGCGCCAGCGAGAAATTTTATAATTTGATGATTTTTTAAGATTTCTCGTCACTGTCGTTCCTCGAAATGACAGCGGCGGAAGGCTAAAATTAATGACATTTATTATAATGTAGATCCGTCGGCTTAAAGGTCAAACCGAAATAATGCATCAGCATGCGAAATTTTTGTATAATCGAATTAAAATGCGTAAAATTTGACCGGTCCGGCAGACAGGAATATATTAAAGATATAAACCATGAACCGGGCCGAGGAAAAAGCCATGCAGTATTTTTTGACGTCAACATTTTTCAAGGTGGCCATTTTATCCATTCCCATTTTCATCATCCTGGATCTGCTCTGGCTCTCCGTGGTGGCCCGGGGCATTTATTTCAAGCATTTGGGCTATCTGGCCGCAGTGGAAAATGGACGGATCGTTTTCAATCTGCCGGCGGGACTGCTTGTCCAGGTGATTATCGCGCTTGGACTGGTGGTTTTTATTTCCCTAATCCTGCTTATACAAAATACCCTGGGCGCAGCCCTGGGGGTTGGGGCCTTCGCCGGATTCGTGCTCTACTGTACCTATGATCTCACCAACCTTTCGTTTGTAAAGGACTACCCGCTGCCGATTACGCTGATTGATATCTCATGGGGCACGTTCCAAGGCTTTCTGGCTGGTTTGTACGTGTTTTATTTGACAAAAGTCTTTTCTTCATAATTCTCAATCAGCTCTTCTTCTCCGGATTCTGAATCCGAAGCTTTCTTTGCTTCTTCTGTTTAACCGGCTGAGGGTTTCCGGTTGGTTCTGTTTTGTTCTGATCCGTATTGGCCCAGCGGCTGCCACATGAAAGATTTTTATCCGGTTTATGGCTCAAGCCATAAATTGCAACCGTCCACAAGGAGGTCACACCATGAAAAAACAAGTCGTCAATTACGAAACCCTGCTCAAAATCACCAATTCCATCTCCCATTCCCGGGACCCGGAGGAAGTGGTGCTGTTGACTGCAGAAAGCATTGCCCATGCGCTGAATGTCAAGGGATGCAGCATTTTTCTGATCAATCGGCATACCAATGAACTGGAAATCGCCGCATCCTTTGGTCTTAGCAAGGAGTATCTCAACAAAGGCCCGGTCAGCGCCATGCATTCCATTGCCGAATCTTTGAGCGAAGGTCCGGTGGCCATCGGCGATGTATCGGATGATCCGCGGATTCAGTATCCGGATGAGGCTAAAAAGGAGGGGATTGCGTCCATACTTTCAGTGCCCATGACCACTGCCGACCGGATTATCGGCGCGCTTCGGGTGTATACCGCGGAGCCGGTGGATTTTGACATGGATGACGTGAATTTTGTCCAGGCGGTGGCTAATATGACCGCTATGGCTATTGATATGGCAAGGCTTCATAAAGGCTTAAAGGACAGCATCGAAATTCTTAAAACCATGCGGGATCCCAGGACGCTCAAATCCAAGAAGCGAACCCCCTATGAAGGCGTGCCCAAAAGTTTTTCCCAGGCCCGGGCGTAGGCTGCTTTTTAATGCCCGGAATAGAGAAACGGCGTCAAATCCTGCTTAATCGCCGCCATTAAGCGGTTTCTGCTTCCGACGGGAAACATGTGCTGGCCGGGCATAAGCTGAAGCCTGAAGGTATCCGAGGTATACTGGTGCCAGGCGGAAAGATCCGCACGGCTCACCAGTTCATCCGATGCCCCCCCAAAAGCGGTTATCGGGCAGTCAAGCGCCGGCTTAACCTGGCAGTGGTAGGTTTGAAACAATCCGGCATCGGCATTAAAAAGGTTCAGCCATTCGTTCATGAAAGTATCATCACCCCGCAACGGCTCGGGAATTTCCATGTGCGGCATCAAGGATTCATCAATGGGTCTATTCTTCATAAATGCCCCGTTTTCGCAAGGCGGCGGCATAGCGGCAGCAAAAAGGTGGACGGGGGATTGGCCGATCTTTTGTCTGATGGCATGAGTGAGTTCATAGGCGATCCATGTCCCCATACTGTGGCCGAAAAATGCAAAAGGCCGGTCGAGGTGGGGTTGAATCATCTCCAGCAGGGCCTCGATTAGATGGTCGAACCTGTCGAAGGTTTTTTCATGCCGTCTCCCCTCCCGTCCCGGGAGCTGTACCGGGCACACATCAATGGCATCCGCCAATTCCTCCGGCCAGCCCTGAAACAGGGAGGCCGCGCCCCCCATATGGTGGAAGCAGAAGAGGTTGATCAGGGCGTCCGGTTTCTCCTTGCGGTAGGCCAGCCAGCCGTTTGATTCGGGGGTTGAAGCCGTCTGCCCGTGCGGTGTTGTTTGATCATTTTCTTTGGGCGCATCGGATTTGAACCGGCCCGCGGACTCGAGAAGCTGGTGAATGGTTTCCGAGAGCATGGCGATGCTCGGGTTCTCCATAAAATTTTCAGCTGTCAGGCCCACATCGAGATCGGTCTGGATTATATTGTTGAGTTCAACCGCCATCAATGAATCCAGGCCGGTTTCCTTTAACGGCTGTTCAGGGTCAAGCGGGACATCATCGGAAAGACCCAGCACGTGGGATACGCGATCCGTCAGGTACCGGGCGATGATATCCCGGCGCGCCGCCGGCGGGGCCTCGGATATTTCCTGAACAACGGCGGAGTTGCCGGTGCTCTTTTGCTTTCGGCGGTTGGTGAAATTTTTGAAAACCGGCGGCGTCAGATTTTCGGGAAACCGGTCCAGAAACTCGGGCCAATTGATGGGCAGGACACCGGCCTGGACCGCATCCTCGGCAAGCAGCCGGTCCAGTATGTCCAATCCATTGTCCGGGGGGATTCTATCCATTCCTGAAAATGCCGCTCCGGAGCTATCCGCCGCCATCCCGGCCCCGGCCCAGGGGCCCCAATTCACGCTTAATGCGGGCCGTCCCTGGCTTTTCCGATAATGGGCCAGTGCATCCATGAAGGCATTGGCTGCGGCATAGTTGCCCTGGCCCGGTGACCCCAGAAGGGCTGCCGCGGATGAGAAAAGAACAAAAAAATCGAGTCCCATCTCGCGGGTAAGCTGATGCAAGTGCCAGGCGCCGGCCACTTTCGGCGCCATCACACGGTCAAATGCATCCCTGGACAGGTTGGCCAGCATGCCGTCTTCCAGCAGGCCGGCGGCATGGATGATTCCCTTAAGCGGCGGCATATTTGTTTTTATCGATGCCAGAACACCGTAGAGATCCTCGCGGCGGGAGACATCCGCCCGGGCCTGGAAAACGTGCACCCCGGCCTGGGTCAATCCTTCGATTTCCTTTTCCGCTTCTGGTGATGGCCCGCTGCGGCCGATAAGCACCAGATGCCGCGCCCCTTTTTCCGCAAGCCAACGGGCGGCCTGAAGACCGATGGCGCCATAGCCGCCGGTAATCAGGTAGCAGGCGGTATCATGAACCATTGCTTTTTCTGACTCAACATCTTTGGGGGCAAGCGAGATGACGACTTTTCCGATGTGCTTGGCCTGGGCCATGAACCGGAAGGCGTTTACCGTGTTTTCCAGGGGATACACCTTGCAGGGCAATGCATTGAGTTGTTCTTCGGTTATACGGGCCATTATTTCGGATAGCATGTCAGTGACTGCTTCCGGGCGTTTTCCGGCAACTTCAATCAGGTCGAACGGATAATAGGCGACATCCGGACGCGCCCGGTTCATCCGGGCCTCATCCCAGATACCGATTTTGCCGATCTCCACGAACCGCGCGCCTTCGGCGGCAACGGAAAGCGATTTTTCAATGAAGTCCCCGTTCAGACTGTTAAATACCACATCAACGCCCCTGCCGTTTGTCAGGGTTTGGATTTCATCGGCAAAATCAAGGGTGCGGGAATTCATTACGTGCGCTACGCCCCTGGATTTTAAGAACTCCCATTTGCCCGGGCTGGCTGTTGCAAATATTTCGGCGCCCGCCTTTTGGGCCAGCTGGATGGCGGCCTGGCCCACCCCGCCGGCGGCGGAATGAATCAGAACGCTCTCCCCGGACTTTAATCCGGCCAGCCGGTACAAGCCGTACCATGCCGTCAGGAACGTGACGGGAAGGGTGGCGGCTTCGTCAAAGGTTATATTCTCCGGCTTTAAGGCCACATACGCCTGATCCACACAGACAAACCGGGCAAGGCTGCCTACGGCAAAGGCCCCGATGACTTCATCCCCGGGCTTGAACCGTTTGACATTCCTGCCCACCGCGGCGACAACGCCGGTGCATTCCCCGCCGAACGGCAGGGCTTCCGCGGATTCAATGCCGAGTTCTTCGGCGGCCTGCTGCAACATGCCAAGCGCATTTAACACATCCCGGAAGTTTAAGCCGGCCGAGCAGACCCGGATTTCGACTTCCTCCGGCCCGGGTTGGGCTCGGTCCTGCGGCGCCAGGTACAGATTTTCCAGAATACCGTATTGACGGGTGGCCAGCCGATACGACGCGGATTCCGGAATAGACAGGCTGTCCGCTTTATTTCCGTCATTTTTATGGTATTCTGTTAGGCGGGCCGCGAAACGGCTGCCGCCGCGAAAAGCGATCTGGTCCTCTGCATCCGGGTGCCACAGCGCGTTGACCAGGGTTTCGGAATCTGTGGATTTTTCATTTGGATCCAGGTCAATCCGGGTGCAGTGAAGAGACGGATGTTCAAGGGCGATCACCCGCCCCAGTCCCCATAGGGGGGCCTGGCCGGGATCCGGAACTTCCGTTTGGGCGTCCGTTTGGGCGTCCATTTGTGCGTCAGGGGCCTGGCTGCCGCGTGTGATGATCCAGAGCCGGGGAGAATGGGCTGTGGTTGCCAGTGAGCGGACCAGGTACAGCAGACTGTCGCAGCCAAGCAGGGGGTTTTGGGTCAAAATTTCGGAAACATCGGAAGCCGGTTTGGCCTGCCACATATAAACAATGCCCTGAATCGGCAGTTCCTGCTTGCCGGCCCGGCTAAGAAGCTGATTAAAATCCTCCGGTGATTCCGGATTAACAGTAGCGTGACAGCGCTTTGCATCGTACTTGAAATTTTTACCCGGGGTCACGCAAAGGCATGCGGCGCCCCGTGTTTCCAAGCGGTCTGCAACTTCTCGCACCGATTGGGTGCTGTCTGCAAAAAGCAGCCAAAAGCCGGGCGCTTCGGCAAAGGGGGATTCACCAAGCGGGTTTTCCTGCCCTGTCCAGCTTAATTCATAGAGCCAGTTCTCCGTATTCGGCCGGCTGCCGGTAAACAGCATCTCGGGTGCTACCTTGCGCAGGGTCAACCCCTCGACCCGGGCCGCGGTATTGCCGCTGTCATCCAGAACATCGAGATCCGCTTTGAAACTGTTTTTCTCCGCTTCCGCAATTTGCCCCGTCCGGCACCACAGACCGTCGCTGTTTATTTTGCGCACATTCATCCGCTTTATACCGACCGGCAAAAGGGTCGCCTCGGTATCGCCATTCATGGCACCGCCCAGGGACTGAAAGCAGGCATCCAGAAGAGCGGGCGGGAAGATATAACTGCCGGGCGGCTGCTGATGTTTTGCCGGCAGCCCGATTTTGCCCAGGGCATTGCCGTTTTTACGCCATAATTGTTCAATCCCCCGGAAATTGATGCCGTAGTTTAATCCCTGTTGCCGCAGCCGGGAGTAAAATGCGGGGATCGGGACCTCCTCGGTAAAAGCGGTTTTGACCTGTCCCCAGTTTTCGATATTTTCGTTTGATTCATCCCTCTGAAGTTCGCGGACTTCGCCCTCGGCATGAAGCATCCAGTCGCCTTGATCCGAATGCGCATTATCTCCGTTTTGTTGCGAACGGCTATAGATGGTGAACCCGTAGCCGGCGGCATCCGGATTTTCTGATAACACTACCTGCAGCGTCCGCGGGGCATTCTCGTCCAGAAACAAGGCCTGGTGGAACGAGACGTTTTCCAGGCACAGGAACTGGGTGTCAAGCGCCCGGGCGCCTGCGGAAAGTCCCATTTCAAGATAAGCGGCCGCCGGAAAGATCACCTGGTCAAAGATCCTGTGATCCTTGAGATAGGGCGGATTGTCCGGACTGATGACGGACTCGTAAAGGCTTTCTTCTTTCTTTAACAAAGCGGTGGGGACCTGCCTTCCCAGGAGGGGGTGCACGGTGTCGGCTTGATGGTCCGGGGCGGCGGAGGCGGGATTCTGCCGGGCTTCAAGCCAGTATCGTTTGCGTTGAAACGGGTAATTCGGCAGATTCACCCGCCGTTCGGCATGGGCCTGGTCCACCTGGTCCCAATTGATCCGTGCGCCGCGCACATAGAGTTCGCCAAGGCTGGTCAGCATCTGCTGCCAGTCCGCACGCCCCCGCCGGAGGCTTGGCAGCCACAGGCAGTCTTTGTCCGGAATGCATTGTCTCCCCATTCCCAGCAGCACGGGATGTGGCCCGCATTCGAGAAACATCCGGTGCCCGGATTCATAAAGGGTCTCCATGCTCCGGGCGAACTGTACCGGCTCCATGATATGGCGGCGCCAGTATTGCGGCGAAGCGATGTTTTCATCCACGGGCCGTCCCGTCCGGTTTGAAATCAATGGCATCTGCGGCGGACCGTACTGTATATCGGCTGCTGTTTCAGAGAATTCATCCAAAATCGGCGCCATCAGCGGAGAATGGAACGCGTGTGACACGGACAGGGGCTTAGATCGGATGCCTTCTGCGGAAAGTTCACGAACAACGGCTTCCACGCGTTTTTGTACGCCTGAAATAACCATGCTTTTCGGCCCGTTATAGGCAGCGACGCAAACATCGTCCGCATATTTTTCCAGAATCGGGGAAACCGCCTCGCGGGTTGCCATGACGGCGGCCATCGCCCCGTTTTCCGGCAAACTCTGCATCAGCCGGCCCCTTGCCGCGATCAATCGCAAACCGTCTTCAAGGCTAAACACGCCGGCAAGGCAGGCTGCCACGTATTCCCCCACACTGTGCCCCATTACGGCCGCGGGAAAGATCCCCCAGGACTCCCAGAGCCGGGCCAGGCTGTATTCAACGGCAAACAGCGCCGGCTGGGTATAGCCGGTCTGATGGATTTCTTCGGCCGCCTCAGACGAGGCGAAAATTACATCCATCAGCGATCCGTCAAGATACGGGCGAAGCAGGGCGTCGCATGCCGTGATATGTTCCCGGAAGACCGGCTGGGAGCCAAAAAGCGATTTGGCCATGCCGGGATACTGGGCCCCCTGGCCGGTAAACAGAAAAACCACGGACAAAGAGCTGTTTTTGGCGGCGCTTCCGGAGAGGATGCCGGTATCGGCATTGCCGGCGGCCGCAGCCGCCAGTTTGTCTTTTAATTCACCGGCAGTTGCAGCCCCTATGGCCAATCGGTTGGCAAAATGGGTTCGGCCGGTGTTTGCCGAATAGCATAAATCCCCGATAGATGTATCCGGATGCTTGGAAAGTCTGCGGCTGTATCGGTCGGCCAGTTCAAGCAGCGCGGCATCGGTTTTTGCCGAAAGGGTTAAAAGGTGAAACGGGCGTACTGCGGCGGTTTTTGTCTTGCGCCGGATCGGGGCCTCTTCAATGATAACGTGGGCATTGGTTCCGCCGAAGCCGAAGCTGCTGATTCCGGCCAAACGGCGCCTGTCCGCCGGCCATGATTGGTTCTCGGTGGGGACGTCAATCGGCGAATCGTCAAGGGGGACATGGGGGGTGGGGGTCCGGTAATTCAGGTTGGGCGGGATGATTCCGTTTTGAATGCTCATCACCGCCTTGGCCAAGCTGGCGGTGCCGGAGGCGGCCTCAAGGTGGCCGATGTTTGATTTTACGGATCCGATCCAGCATCTATCCTCAGGGCTTCTACCATTGGCAACGACGTTTTTCAGGCTCCCCAGTTCAATCGGATCGCCGATGGCGGTTCCCGTGCCGTGGGCTTCGATATAGCCGAGTTCGCGGGCGTCAACGCCCGCATCGGCAAGAGCGGTTTTAAGTACGCGCTGCTGGGCCGGCCCGCTGGGCGCGGTCAGGCTGTTGCTGCGGCCGTCCTGGTTGACGGCGGTTCCGCGGATGACCGCCAGGATTTCGTCGCCATCTGCGAGCGCGTCTGAAAACCGCTTCAGGATCACCACCCCGCAGCCCTCGCCCCGCACATATCCGTCAGCATCCGCGTCAAAGCTTTTGCACCGGCCATCCGGCGCCATCATGCCGGCCTGCGAAAAACTCACGGTAATCTGGGGGCTTAAAATCATGTTGGCGCCCCCGGCAATGGCCATGTCGCATTCGCCGGTGCGAAGGCTCCGGCAGGCTTGGTGAAGCGCGACCAGGGAGGATGAACAGGCGGTGTCCACCGCCCAGCTGGGCCCATGGAGGTTTAACCAGTAGGAAATCCGGTTGGCGGCGATACAAAGGGCGTTTCCCGGGCCGGCATAGGCATCCATGGCGGCCGGCGTGTTAAAATTATTCCGGGAGTAGTCGCTGCCGCTGATACCGATAAATACGCCGGTCAGGGTGTCATCCACTTTTTCTTCGGGAAGAGCGGCATTTTCCAGGGCTTCCCAGGCGGTTTCCAGCAAAAGCCGCTGCTGGGGGTCCATGTGGGTGGCCTCTCTCGGCGAAATGCCGAAGAATTTCGGATCAAATTGATCCACATCCGTTAAAAATCCGCCCCACCGGGTGTTCATTTTGCCCGGTGTGCCGGCCTGTTCAGCATAAAACGCCTCCCGGTCCCAGCGGTCGGCCGGCACTTCGGTGACCGCGTTGATTTTATTGAGGATCAGATCCCAGAAGGCCTTCGGACCGTCCGCGCCGGGAAAGCGGCAGCCCATGCCGATAATGGCGATGCTCGGATTCGCCGCGGCATGGGAATCCGGCTGCTGTTGGCGGTCTGGAGCCGTTTCCGGGCCCTCCGCCAGGTGTTTGGAAAGCGCTTCAATGGTCGGATAATCATAGGCCAGAGTGGGCGGCAGACGTCTGTTCAACTGGGTTTCAAGTTCGCCGGCAAGACCCACCGCCTCGACGGAGTCCAGGCCGTAGCGGGAAAACGGTGTTCGAATATCAATTTCTTCCGGCAGAATCCGCAGGGTTTTTGCCAGCCGTTCTTTCAGCCATTTTTCAATGGCTTCCGCTGTCCGGAGATTGCCGGCCGGGGCATGGGGCCGGCTTTGATGCTGGGGCGCCTGATCCGGCACCGTGGATTTCAGGCCATCGGATTCCCGCCATTTGGCAATCACGTCAAGGGTATCGCTCAGATAGCCTTCCCGGCAGGCATGCCGTCGGAGTTTGCCGCTGGAGGTCTTTGGTATGCTTCGGGGCTGAAGAAGCCAGATGGCATAGACATTCAATGCCGCTGCATCAAGGACGGCCTGATGAATCGCGTTGATGATTTCATTTGTTTCCTGCTGACCGATTTCCTTGTCTCTTATTTCATAGGCCAATGCCAGCCGTTCTTCGCCTTCCACATCCACCGGAAAGGCCGCCCCGCATCCCGGGCGGAGCACCGTATGGCTTTTTTCGGCGATCAGCTCCACATCCTGGGGGTAATAATTGCGCCCCCGGATAATGATCAGGTCCTTTATCCGGCCGGTTACATAAAGATCTTCGCCTTCCAGAAATCCCAAATCCCCGGTTCGCAGAAACGGCCCTTCGCCGGTGTCGGCAAGATAGGCATGAAATGTCTCTTCGGTCGCGATGGGCTGATTCCAGTAGCCCCGGGCCACGTTGGGACCGGCCACCCAGATTTCTCCGACCGCTCCATCCGGGCATCGCCTGAAGGTTTCCGGGTCTGCGATGATGATTTGTTCCGGTGATTTTGCCTGCCCGCTGCTGACCAGTGTCTTTTTGGCATCGCCGGATTCCGGATTTTTTTCCGCCCGGTGGCATTGCAGGGCGCTGCTGTTAATTGCGGTCTGTCTCGGCCGGACGCCTTTTTGGCCGCCGGCGACAAACAGGGTCGTTTCAGCCATTCCGTAACAGGGATAAAACGCTTCCATTTTGAATCCGCATTCGGAAAACGCCTCGGCAAAAGCGGTCAGCGTTTCTTCGCGGACCGGTTCGGCGCCGTTGAAGGCCAGTTGCCAGCAGCTTAAATCCAGCTGTTTTTTCTCTTCAGGCGTAACCTTCCTTGCGCACAGGTCATAGGCAAAGTTGGGCCCCCCGCTGGTGGTGGCGCGGTATTTGGAAATGGCGGAAAGCCAGCGGAAGGGTTTTTGAAGAAACATCATGGGGGACATCAAAACGGTGCCCGCGCCGAGATAGATGGGCTGGAGGATGCCTCCGATCAGCCCCATGTCATGATAGGGCGGCAGCCAGGACACACCGAAAGTCTCCGGCGTATCCTCAAATCCGGCCTGAATCAGGGCGGCGTTTTTCAGAAGATTGCCGTGGCTGACCATCACCCCTTTAGGAATTCCGGTGGAGCCGGAGGTATATTGCAGAAAGGCCAGGTAATCCGGGGTGAGTGCGGGCAATTCATACGAAGATACGGGCTCTGCCGGCAGGTCGTCGGTTGCCAGCCACTGAATGTTTTTTAAGGCAGCCTCTTTTTCAAAAAGGTCCTGGGCAAAGCCAACCACCAGTTGGGTGCTGAGCGCGATTTTTGCACCGGAATCCTCAATAATTCCTTTTAATCTCGGAAGTGTCTGGGCCAGGCGCGAGGGGTCCGGCGGATAGGCGGGAACGGCGATAATGCCGGCATACAGGCATCCCATGAAACCCGCGATATAGTTCAGGTCGGGCAGGTACAGCAGAAGCGCCCGGTCTCCCGGGCGGCAGACGGAAAGAAGCTCGGCCGCAATCGCCCGGGCTTTTTGGTCAAGATCCCGGTAGGTCATTTGCGCGGATTCATTCTCCCCGTCTTCCAGGTAGGTGAACAAAAGCCGGTCCGGGGCATCTTTTGCCCGGTATTGAAGCAGTTCGGAAAAGCTGTCAATGGAATCGACAAACTCGGGATAGGCGCCACTGATGCCGTCCATTACGCAACCTCCTTAGATGATGAAAAAATTGTTAAACGACGTTTACAGAAACTAACATGGGTATAATGACAAACTCTGATCGTTATTCAATACTAAAAGGCAACGGTATTTTTGTCAGGTAATAACTAGTGTTTTTCGCTGGAGAAGTTGAAGGCAATTAATTCTGCCGGTATTGCAGCGGGGTATGTCATTGGGGCGGGATTACTACTCCTTAAGTATTAATGGCATTGAGATTGGGGCGATACGGAGCGTGGAGAGGCAGGTTGATTTAGAATCCTTTACGTTTCAGCTCACTGACAATGTCGATGTAAAATTCCGGTGCGTTGAATCCCGGGGTCATGCCGAACAGGTGGCCGATAATGGCCAGGTGGTCACATCCGGGGCTCCACCAGGCTCCGGATTCTGATCCTTTGAATGTGCCCCATTGGGCGCTTTCTACGCTGACCAGACCGTCATTGGGGCCTTCATGGGATAAGAGAAAGAGCCATGTGGGCTCCAGCACAGGATTGGGGCAGGTCAGCTTCACCCGGGCGGCATAGCTCTGGTAATAAATATTTTCATCATTGGGACAATTGTCATTGAAAAAGTCCATCTGAGCCCGGGTGACGTCATAGACGTTATCCAGCGAGTCCGGTTGGGTATTGCCGAAAAAATAGGCGTAAACAAAATCCAGGGTTTTGCCGGTCAGCTGTTGAATCAGTTCCGGTGTTGCTTGAACAAGGGCATCCGCCAGAAACATCCCATGGTGCGGACCGGCAATGCTCGTGTAGCTGGCGACATTTTCAGCAATTCCCAGGTTGCTGATCGCATACCGGGTGTACAGGGCCCCGTGGGAGTGGCCGATAATATTGAATTTTGGGGCGCTCTCGGTCGGCAGGTCCTTTTCAAGGGCCGCTTTAATTTCGAAGAATTTCTTTTTGAACTGTTCGGCTTTATCATCGGTTCCGTCCATGCCGTTGACCGAGGTCACATACACTTCCGCCCCTTCATTGCGCAGGGCCTCGGGTATCCCCCACCAGTAATCCACAATTCCCATCATCTCCGCCGCACCGCCCGTGCCGTGGGCCAGAATTATGGGGTATTTGGTGGCACAGGCATCCGAGGTGCCGGCCGCATAGCTCTGTCCCGGCAAGGCAATTGCCAGTGATATAAATAGAATCAGCACAAATTTGTATATGGCCCTCATGGTTTTCTCCTAAATATTTTTTAAATCCAATGTTATTATCTATAACTTTTCAGCAATCAATTCAACGATTTCTTTAAATGCTGGATAATTTTCATACAAAGTTCGGTTTTTACGCCGAAATTTGCAAGTATTTTTATTTGTCTTAAAATTTCGGCTTGTTAAAAAATGAACAGGCTTTACATTTGGTCGTTTTTTTGACAAAGTAGAAAATTCCGTATCATGGTTGCGGGGATAAAGCTTTTTGTTTTGATAGGCTTTACCTGGATAAAATTTGATGACTATCTTGAAACTGAACAGGTGGGCATCCAATGGTCGATGAGTTGGAATGGCAGACCCGCCGGGACCGAATTAACAAGCGGCTACAGTCGCTCAATCCGCCGTGGTCGATTATCAAGTATACGGATGAATTGGATCTCGAAACCCTTGACCGCCATGCGGTGGAAGAATATCCCACCGCGAACGGCCCGGCTGATTACGCCCTTATTGTTGACGGCCGGCTGCTGGGCATCATTGAAGCCAAAAAAGTCAAGGTCGGCCCCCAGAATGTTCTGGAGCAGGCCAAGCGTTATGCCAAAGGCGTCTTCAACAACATCGGCGCCTGGAACGGGTACAAGGTGCCTTTTCTCTATGCTTCCAACGGCGAGGTCATCTGGTTTCTGGATGTCCGTGATCCCAAAAATATCGCCCGTCAGATCAGCGCCTTTCATACCCCCGAGGCCCTCACGGAATGTTTTGATGATGACATCATTGCCGGGTATGACGCGCTCCAAAACCATCCCCCAACCATAAAAAATCTTCGTCCCTATCAGTTGGACGCTGTCGAAGCCATTGAAACCGCCATCGCCAAGCGCAAACGCGCCATGCTCCTGGCCATGGCCACCGGCACCGGCAAAACCTTCACCATTGTTTCCCTGATTTACCGGCTGCTTGAAGCCAGGGCCGCCCGCCGCATCCTGTTTCTGGTGGACCGCCGGGCCCTGGCCGCCCAGGCGGTTCGGGAACTGACCGCATTTACCACTCCCAAGGGCAGCAAATTCAACAAGGAATACGAAGTTTACAGCCAGCGGTTCCGCAAGGAGGACTTGGATGACGACAAACCCTTTGACTGCCGGGTGCTTCCCAATGAGTATCTCACCGCGCCCAATGCGGCGCATACCTTTGTGTATGTCTGCACCATCCAGCGGATGACCATCAATCTGTTCGGCTGGGAAAATGCCTTTTCCCAGTCTGAAAGCGATCCGGATTATGAGGCGGATACGAGCCAGCTCGATATCCCCATCCATGCGTTTGACGTGATCATCGCGGATGAATGCCACCGGGGCTATACCGCCCGGGAAACCGCGGTGCGCCGACAAACCATGAACTATTTTGATGCCGTCAAGATCGGCCTCACCGCCACGCCGGCGGCCCATACACTGGCTCTGTTCCGGGAGGTGGCCTATCGGTATACCACGGAGCAGGCCATCCAGGATGGCTACCTGGTGGATTATGATGCGGTCAAAATCGCCTCTAATATCCGCATGAACGGGGTCTTCCTGAAGCCCGGCGAATCCGTAGGCATTGTGGACACGGAAACCGGGGATGAAGCCTATGACGAATTGGAGGATGAGCGGGAATTCGGCACCCAGGAGATCGAGCAGAAAGTCACCGCACCGGAAAGCAACCGGCAAATCATTCGTGAGATTGCCAGGTATGCGTATCAGTATCAGGAAGAGACTGGCCGGTTTCCCAAGATCCTGATTTTTGCCGCCAACGATCTGCCCCACACCTCCCACTGCGACCAGCTGGTGCAGATCTGCAAGGAGGAATTCGGGCTGGGGGATGAATCCGTCAAAAAGATCACCGGGAGCCCCAGCGTGGACCGGCCGCTTCAGAAAATCCGGGAATTCCGCAACCGGCCGAATCCCAAGATCGTGGTCACCGTGGATATGCTGACCACCGGGGTGGATATTCCGCCGCTGGAGTTTCTGGTGTTTCTCCGGCCGGTCAAATCCCGCATCCTCTGGGTACAGATGCTGGGCCGCGGCACACGGCGCTGTCCGGAAATCCATAAGGAAAAATTTGCCATTTTCGACTGCTTTGACGGGACCTTGATTCAGTACTTTCAGAACACTACGGATTTCAGGGTCGAACCGCCGCAAAAAGAGCCGGTGTCCATCGCCCGGGTAATCGAAAACATCTATCAGAACGTCGACCGGGCCTATTATACCAAGGTCCTGGTCCGGCGGCTCCGCCGCATTGACCGGACCATGAGCGGTCAGGCCCGGGAACAGTTTGCCGCCTTTATTCCGGAGGGCGACATGGGCCGGTTCGCCTCCGAGCTGCCCAAGCGCCTGCAGGATGCGTTCATGGATACCATGCAGATCCTGCGAAACAACACCTTTCAGGAGCTTTTGGTCAACTATCCCCGGGCCAAGCGGAGCTTTCTGGTTGCCTATGAGGCCGAAGATACCGTATCCTCAGAAACCGTGTTTCAATCCGGCGGGACCTATCAAAAACCCGAAGACTATCTTGACGCCTTTGCCCGGTTTGTGACAGAAAATCCGGAGCAGGTCGAGGCCATCCGCATTCTTTTGGAACGGCCCCGGCAGTGGCGGACGGATGCCCTGGATGAACTGCGAAAGACCCTTCGTCGCCACCGGTTTGATGAAACGGACCTTCAGCGGGCGCACCAGTTGGTCTATAACAAGGCCCTGGCGGATATCATCTCCATGGTCAAGCACAGCGCCAATGAAACGCAGCCGCTCCTGACTGCAGAGGAGAGGGTGGACCGGGCCATGGCCCGGGTGACCGCGGGGCGCACCTTCACCGCTGAGCAGCAGCAGTGGCTGGATTTGATCCGAGAGCACATGATTGTGAACCTGGCCATTGAACTTCAGCACTTTGATATAGCCCCCATCTTTGAGCGAAAGGGCGGCCTGGGCAGGGCCCGCACCCTGTTTGAGGCGGACCTGGAGCGCCTGGTTGCGGATCTCAACTACGAAGTGGCCGCCTGACGCGGCGACAATTGCCTTTTTCTAAGGATACCCAATGTCTGATATTGTTAACAAGCTGTGGGGCTTCTGCCATACCCTCCGCCATGACGGCATTGATTACGGCGACTACATCGAGCAGCTCACCTACCTGCTGTTTCTCAAGATGGCGGATGAACGGGGCGTGGCCATTCCCAAGGCATACAACTGGGAAACCCTGAAAAAGGAATCCGGCCAGGCCCTGCTGGATCATTATGCGGATATCCTGCGCCATCTCCGGGAGCAGCCCGGCCTGCTGGGCGACATTTTTACCCAGGCCATGGCCCGGTTCAACAATCCGGTGAACCTAAAGCAGCTCATCACCATGATCGACAAGGAGAACTGGTCGGCCATGGATGTGGATGTCAAAGGAGCGGCGTTTGAGGGGCTTTTGGAGCGCTCCGCCAGCGAGGGGAAAAAAGGTGCAGGCCAGTATTTCACGCCCCGGGAACTGATCAAGTCCATCGTCCGGGTGACCCGGCCGGATCCCCGAAATGAAAAGATTTACACTATCTGCGATCCGGCCTGCGGCACCGGCGGTTTTCTGGTGGCGGCCTATGAATGGTTGATGGACCGGACCCGCGCCGCCCTGCCCATCAGCGAGATTCAGCGCATCCGCCAGAAAACCTATTACGGCCAGGAATTCGTTCCCCGGCCCAGGCGCCTGGCCCTGATGAACCTGTTTCTCCACGGCATTGAGGCCACCATCTATTACGGGGACACCATTTACGAGCCGGACCGGGGCGAGCGTTACGACTGCGTGCTCACCAACCCGCCCTTCGGCACCAAGGGCGCCAACCAGGTGCCGGAGCGGGATGATTTCACCATTGCCACCAGCAACAAGCAGCTCAATTTTGTCCAGCACTGCATGAACATCTTAAAGCCCGGCGGCCGGTGCGCCATTGTTCTGCCGGACAACTGTCTGTTCGAGGGCAAGGCCGGAGAGGTGTTTGAGATCCTTATGCAGGACTGCAACGTGCACACCATCCTGCGCCTGCCCCGGGGCACGTTCACCCCCTACAGTCCGGGGGTCAAGGCCAACGTGGTCTTTTTTCAGAAGGGGCTGCCCACGGAAAACACCTGGATTTTCGATGCCCGGTCCAATGTGCCCGGGATCACCAAAAAGGAGCGGCCCCTGACCCCGGACCATTTTGCGGAATTTGAAAAATGTTTCGGTGCCGACCCGGACGGCAGAAGCGACCGAACCGACCTCGGCCCGGAGGGCCGGTTCCGGAAGTTCCACATCAGCGAAATCAAGGAGCGGGAGTACAAGCTGGACATCACCTGGCTCCGGGATGAATCCCTGGAAGATGCCAATGACCTGCCCGAGCCCGAGGTGCTGGTCTCCGAGGCGATTACCGAGTTGGAAGCGGTGGTGGATGATTTAAGGGATATTTTGCAACTTGCTGAAAATAATGGGGTAGAACCTTGAATTGGCCGATAAACTGGGAAAAATGTAGTGTCAGTGATGTGGCCGAGGTTTTTTTAGGTAAGACACCCAAAAAAAGCCAATACCTTTCAGAGGGTAATAATAAGATAATCAAATTTCGTGACATAAAACAAGGTCAAGTAGATTTTGATAATAATAAAGAAGGCTTTGTGCTTAATGATTCAAATTTATTAAAATCTTTAAGAAGATTAAACTTAAACGATATTCTGATTACTTCGGCAGCACATTCTGGAGAAAACATTGGTAAAAAGTGTGCGATAGTTAAAAATATGCCTGAAAAGTATGCTAATTTTTATTTCACAGGTGAATTATTAAATATTCGCAGCTGCTCAGATGAGAGTCTTGCAAAATGGCTGTATTTCTTTTTCTCTTCGAAAATGGGTTTAAAAGAAATTCAGAAGGCTGTCTCAGGTGTTCATCTTACTTCAGGTCGAGCGAAATCAATGCAAATAGTCATTGCACCTGATAAAGAGAGAGATCGCATCGTCGCCAAACTGGAAAAATTACTGGCCAAAGTCGATCAAGCCCAGGCCCGGCTGGAAAAAATTCCGGGCATTCTCAAACAATTTCGAATGGCAGTGCTTGCCGCGGCTTGTTCCGGAGGATTGACAAGGGAGTGGCGCCTCAAAAAACATAATCAGGATAGGGATGGTAGTCCTGATGCGCCTGTTGATTGGGAAGAGCACAAGATTAAAGATTTATCCCACTATGTAACAAGTGGATCAAGGGGATGGGCGAAATATTATTCCGACAAAGGTCCATACTTTATACGTGCACAGGACATTAAAGCCGATTCTCTTAATCTTGAAAATGCGGCCCATGTTGAATTGCCGGAGCACATAGAGGGGAAGCGCACAAAGGTCCAAAAGGGAGATATTCTTGTCACAATTACCGGCGCTAATGTTACAAAGACAGCGCTTGTGGATTCAGATATCGGGGAGGCTTATGTTAATCAGCATGTTGCTTTGATCCGGCCGAAAGATACAGGTTTGTCCGAATACCTTTATTTATGGATAGTAAGCCCCAAGCATGGCCGCCAGAAGTTACTGAAAGATGCCTATGGTGCCGGAAAGCCCGGCCTGAATTTGGATAACATCCGAACAATAAGCGTAAATATCCCGCCAGCAGAAGAAAGGGAGTTAATTACTGAACGCACAAGGCAGCTTTTTCAAATCGCCGATCAGCTCGACCACCGCTACCAAAAAGCTAAAACCCACATCGACCACCTCACCCAATCCATCCTGGCCAAGGCGTTTCGGGGGGAACTGGTGCCCCAGGACCCGAATGACGAGCCCGCATCCGAGCTGTTAAAGCGCATCAAGGCGGGAAAAGCCCGGCAGGAAGCGGAAAGCAAACCCAATCGCAAGCCCAAAGCCAAAAAGGGACGGGCAAGTAAAAAGGCGGCAGTTTGAAAGATTCAATGGAAACCGAAGCCGAATACGAAACGGCCCTGGCACGGATCGAAGTGTTGATGGATTCGGAAGCCGGCAGTCCTGAAGCTGATGAATTGATGCGGCTGGCGGAAATGGTGGAAAAATATGAAGACATCCATTACCCCATAGATCCGCCGCCGGCGTTTAAAAATAAGGGCTGATCGCTTTTCAACATAGGGATAAAGTTAGATGGGAAAAATTAAAACCCTTTCCAAATGGGACCGGCCGCGGGAGAAGCTGCAGAATAAGGGCGCACAGGCGTTGTCTGATCTTGAATTGATGGCTGTATTGCTGGGCAGCGGCACGCCCCGGCAGGATGTGATGACCCTGGCGGAAAAGGTGGTGAAAAAAACCGATGAAACCAATGCCAGGCCATCGGTTGAGGATTTGACCACCATAGACGGCATCGGCCCGGCCAAGGCCGGCCTGATCGCCGCCGCCCTGGAATTCGCCCGCCGGCGCATCCAGCCCGAGGGCTTCAAGGTGGCGTTTCCGCCGGATGTGCTTCCTTTGATCCAGCACCTGGCAGACCGGAAGCAGGAGCATTTCCTCTGCATTTCATTAAACGGCGGCCATGAGGTGATCGCCGTGCGCACTGTCTCCGTGGGCCTGGTCAACAAAACCCAGGTTCATCCCCGGGAAGTCTTTGCCGATCCCATCACCGACCGGGCCGCCGCTGTGATCGTGGCCCACAATCATCCGGCCGGCACCCTTGAGCCCAGCGACGAGGATATCACCGTGACCCGCCAGCTCAAAGCGGCCGGCGATACCCTGGGTATAAGCCTTTTGGATCATATCATATTCAACCATCGCGGCTATTATAGTTTCATGGAGAATGGGGAATTTCGTAATGGCGATAACTTATAATATCTATTGTGATGAATCCTGTCATCTTGAAGCTGATCGAATTCCGGCCATGGTCGTTGGTGCCGTCTGGTGCCCGAAAGATAGAGTCAGGGAAATATCTGAAAAAATTAGAAGTCTTAAGGAGGCGTACGGACTTGCCAGGAGTTTTGAAATCAAGTGGACAAAGATATCCAATGCGAAATATTCGTTTTATCGGGCTATGGTGGATTATTTTTTTGATGAACCGGATCTGCATTTTCGGGCAGTGGTGATTCCGGATAAACGTAAACTGGACCATGCAGCGTTTAAACAGGATCATGATTCATGGTATTATAAAATGTTTTTTGTCCTATTGAAGCAAATTCTATCCCCCGAAGCCAACTATAATATCTATCTGGATATCAAGGATACCCGCAGTCAAAAAAAAGTGGAAATCCTGCATGATATTTTAGGCAGTAATATTTATGATTTTGACAAATCTATTATCAATAAGGTGCAGCATGTTCGTTCTAATGAAGTAGAAATACTTCAACTCACAGACTTATTGATCGGCATGCTGGGCTATCTGCATCGGGGTCTGAAAACCAATCAGGCTAAGTTGAATTTGATTGAAAGAGTTCGCCAAAAAACAAATTTTAGTCTGCTCCATACCACCTTGCCCAGAGAGGAAAAGTTTAACCTGCTCATCTGGACTGCGCGGGAGTGGTAATGGGTTTACCTGAACTTTTTCCGTTTCACGGCGATTGGTCTGCATATATTGAACAACTCTATGAAATTTATCTCAATGAGATTGTTCATAGCGGAATTACCTTTAAAGGTCTGCCGGTGAAAAGTCAGTATCGGCCACCCACCGACGGTAAAGGGTATGGTTTCTGGCATGTGATTTCCGATGGCCCCGTTGAAGAAGATAGGCTGCCCGATTTTCGCCGTTGCGAAAGAATACGGTGGATTAGCTGGGTTATTCGAATGGCTGATACAGATGATAGAATTAAATGGTGGGAGAATAAAAGGCGGAATAACACTCATGTGGTGTTATGGCTGGAATCGCATGAATTCGCGGTCATTTTGGCTAAACGGCGGAATTATTATCTTTTAAAAACCGCGTATAATGTTACAAAATCACACCGCAAAGCGAGTTTGCAGAGGGAATATGAAAATTATTGGAGGGCCAAAAAAGGCTAAAGCCGCCAAATTGTTTTGACGGCTTCGATTGCTCCTTCTACACGTGGCAGATGAGACTATATATATGATACCTATTATTATGTTTTTGTCAAGTTTAAAGCAGACCAATTTAAAGCAGACCAACGATTAAGGTGGTAAAAGCTTCAAGATCCGTTTTCACTGGCAAACGCCTCTTTTGTATGAAATTTCAGGACTGGAAAATGACGTTTGACCTGATAAATTTTTTTACCAAACACATCAAACCATGTTTTCAATACCTTAAAAATCAGGGAATATCAAATGAGTAAAATTGAATTTCAATCGGCAATTGAGCAGGTCGGGGCGATCAAGTCGGGAAAAATCTCATCAAGCGAGCTGTTGGACCATTACCTGGAGCGGATTGATAAATGGAATCCGGATTTGAACGCCATTGTCTGTACAGATGTTGAAAAGGCCCGGGAGCAGGCCCGGGCTGCGGATGCGGCGTTGGCCAGAAATGAAACATGGGGTCTGCTCCATGGTCTGCCCATGACGATTAAGGACACA
Organism: Desulfobacterales bacterium; assembly: GCA_034520365.1. Taxonomy (NCBI): domain Bacteria; kingdom Pseudomonadati; phylum Thermodesulfobacteriota; class Desulfobacteria; order Desulfobacterales; species Desulfobacterales bacterium. The sequence continues at coordinate 25,106 of JAXHNP010000005.1, read as the reverse complement.
CTGGAGGTGGCGGGTATGCCGTGCACAGCCGGGGCGCCGCCTTTGAAAGACCATGTGCCGCAAAAACACGCGGCGGTGGTTCAGGCGCTGGTCGATGCGGGCGCCATTGTGTTTGGAAAAACCAATGTGCCGCTTTATGCCGGGGATTTTCAGAGTTTCAATGATATTTACGGCCAGACCAACAATCCATGGGATATCCGCAAAACTCCGGGCGGTTCATCCGGCGGGGCGGCGGCCGCCCTGGCGGCCGGGCTCAGCGCCCTTGAGATCGGCAGCGATCTGGGCGGCTCCATCCGGGTGCCGGCCCATTTCTGCGGCCTCTACGGGCATAAGCCGAGCTACGGGATCGTGCCCCAGAAAGGCCATGTCCCCCCGCCGCCGGGCATATTTACCGGCGAGTATAGCCTGGCTATCGATATGATGGCGGCCGGGCCGCTGGCCCGGAATATTGAGGATGTGGAGCTGGCCTTAGAGATTATCGTCGGTCCGGAGGCGCCGGATCAGCGAGCCTGGACCGTCAAGCTGCCCCCGCCCCGCAGACAGACGCTTGCGGATTATAAAATCGGCCTGTGGCTGGATGATCCGGCATGCCCCGTGGATTCCGGCGTGGGGGATACGATCCAGGCGGCGGTGGATCAATTGACTCAAAACGGGGCCGCAGTTTCCGAGGTGCGTCCGGAAGTCGATTTTAACGGCAGCTATGAGGCATTTTTAATTCTGAATGCGGCGGTCATGGGCGCTGCCGTGCCGGAAAAGATGTTTAAGAAATGGGCGGAGAAAGCGGAAAACCTCTCGCCTGAGGACCGCTCCTACCTGGCAAGCCAGATCCGCGGGGCTACCCAGCGGCACCGGAGCTGGATCGAACAGGACGGCATGCGGGAGCTGTTGCGCCAGAAGTGGGCGGATTATTTCAAAACCTATGATGTACTGATCTGCCCGCCGGCGATCCTGCCATCATTTGCCCATGATCACGGCTATATTTTTGACCGCACGCTCCCGGTTAACGGGCATGACCGGCCGTATATGGATATCATGGGCTGGTCGAATCTGGCGAGCGTAGCCAAGCTCCCGGCAACGGTTTTGCCTGTGGGTCGAACGTCCGGTGGCCTGCCCGTTGGCATGCAGGTAATCGGGCCGTATTTGGAGGACCGCACCCCGATTCATGTGGCCCGGCTGATCAGTGAAATTATCGGCGGATTCGTGCCGCCGCCCGGCTTCTAATATATGCTTCTGATCCATCCGCCGGTCGCCAAGCCGGGCGAACCCCCGGCTGGCCCGGCCCGGCTGGCATTTGCGTTAAGATCCCGGGGGATTGGCTGCCGGGTTTGGGATGCCAACCTGGAAGGTTTGCTGGATCTCCTGGGTCGGCCGGTTGCTGCCCGGGATACCTGGACCCGCCGGGCGGTGGCCCGTGTGACTGAAAATCTGGCCGCGCTTCGATCACCGGAAATCTCTCGTAGCCTGGACCGTTACAAGCGGGCGGTCATGGATATCAACCGGGTGCTGCAGATGGCGGGAAAAGCCGCGGGCAGCCATATCACCCTGGCAAACTATGGGGACGCCCGATTTTCGCCGGTTAAGAGCAAAGATCTGCTGGACGCGGCGGCCCGGTTTCACGAAAACCCCTTTTATTCCTTTTTTAAAAAACGCCTGCCCGAGTTGATTGATAAGAGCCATCCCCGGATTGTCGGTTTTTCGGTCAACTTTATAAGCCAGGCGGTCTGCGCATTCGCCATGGCGGGGTTTATAAGAAACCATTGGCCGAATATCCGCATTATTATGGGCGGCGGGCTGGTAACCTCGTGGTTGGCCGTCAAAGGCTTTGACAACCCGTTTGCTTCAGTAATAGATGAGCTGGTCTGCGGGCCGGGAGAGGGGCGCCTTTTCTCCATGGCTGGATTTTCAGAGACCCCGGCCGCGCCTCAGCCCGGGTTTGACTATGCCGATTTCCCGATGAATTTGTATCTCTCTCCCGGCCGGGTGCTCCCTTATGCCGCCTCCCGCGGCTGCTACTGGCAGAAATGCCGGTTCTGCCCGGAAAAATTTGAAAACACCCGGTACCAGGCTTTTGATCGATCCGCCATCCGAAGCGATCTGAATCGGCTGCAAAAAGAAACCCGTCCCTCGCTCATCCATTTTCTGGACAATGCCCTGTCTCCGGCATTCTTAAAAGCCCTGATCGCTGATCCGCCCGGGGCGCCCTGGTATGGGTTCGTCCGGATCACCGATCATCTTACCGACCCGGCGTTTGCCAGGGGCTTAAAAGATTCCGGCTGTGTGATGCTGAAGCTTGGCATCGAGTCCGGCGCCCAGCATGTGTTGGATGCATTGAATAAGGGGATATCCATTGACACCGTATCCCGGGCGTTAAAAACCGTCAGCGAAGCCGGCATTTTAATCTACGGATACCTACTTTTCGGCACGCCGGCCGAAGATTATGAAGCCGCTTGCCAGACGCGATCCTTTATACTGGCCCATGCGGACTGCATCGATTTTTTAAACCTGGCCATCTTCAATCTGCCCGTGGGCAGCCCGGAGGCGGATGCCCTGGATACCGTGGATTTTTATCCCGGGGATTTGTCCCTGTACCGGGAGTTTGTCCACCCCCGCGGCTGGGACCGCAGCCGGGTGCGGCGGTTTCTGGTCAAGGAGTTTAAGCGGCCGGGGCCCATCCGGGAGATTTTGAAAAAAGATCCCTTGTTTTTTACCTCCAATCACGCGCCGTTTTTTTTGTCTCGCAGCGGTCGCTGAGTGCGCCAAGAGCCATATTTCTTTGCGTTTTCCGCGGCTCTGCGGGATGTTTTTAGCTTTATTCAGGTGCTTCCGGCGTTCGGGCCTCAGGAAAAAAATTTGATCCCCACCTAATTTTTGATCGATCTATGCTTGACATTGATAAAATAACCGTTAAAATCCCAGATAATCTAGAAAGGCCTTGGCTGACTGCGGGCCGGTTTCGTTCGAAAGGGAGCATTATTGTTAGATAGTGAAGCCCTGGTCGGTTGGAACTTTGAGAATTTTGTAAGAAAGGAGGGGCGACACTATGGCTAAAGGCACCGTAAAGTGGTTTAACGAAAAAAAAGGCTATGGGTTCATTGAGCAGGAAGATGGATCTGATGTATTTGTTCATTTTTCCGGCATCAACGGATCCGGTTTCAAGACGCTGAACGAAGGCGACAGGGTTTCCTTTACTGTTGAGCAGGGCCAAAAAGGCCCGGCGGCAGTAGACGTTACCGTCGAATAACTTGATTCAGTAAAAAACTGTAAGGGCATTTCAAAGCGTTTTGCTTTGAAATGCCCTTTTTTTATTGCTACTTGCCTTCTTTCCTGTCCCGCTGTTGCAGCCTTGGCTGCCTGTTTTCACGCGGCGGCCGGGGTTTATTCCTCTACATCCTGGTAATCCCGGATGGCCTTATTCAACCGCTTTCTGTTATGTTAGTGGTTTGCTTGCGGCGATTGGTTACGCCTGATCCACATTTATAATAAATAAGCAGTCTCTTAGGAGAAGCAAGCTGCCCCGGGTATGGCTTGAAATTTTTTCAACTCACGTTAATATTAAAAAATATTTGAGATTTTTTTGGACTTTTTGCGAAGCCGTCAAGTGAACTTAGCAAGCTGCCGCCGGATGCCGGCGCTCGAAAAGAAGGTGAAAAATGGGCTGGAAAAGGATGGGCTGGAAAAAAAAGACGGGGATTATTCTGGGTATTCTGATTCTACTCTACACCCTTGCCGGTTTTCTGGTGATCCCCATGGTCACGGAAGCCATTCTGCCGGACAAACTCTCGGCGCAGCTGGACCGGCCGGTCAGCGTGGAAAACATTTCGCTAAACCCCTATACGCTCACCCTGGCGGTTCAGGGATTAAAAGTTGGGGAAAAATCCGGGGATACGGATTTTGTCTCATTTGATGAGTTTTTCGCCGATATCCAGTGGGCCTCGCTTTTTAAGCTGGGGCTGGTAGCCCAGGAGCTTCGCCTGAAGGCGCCGTTTGTCCGGGTGGCCCGGATTTCGGAAACCGAGTTTAATTTTTCCGATCTGATGCCGGCGGATAAAGAAGAACCGAGTCCGGCGCCGGAAGATGAGGCGCCGTCTGAGCCGTTTCGATTCCGCCTGTCCAATATCCAGATCATCAACGGCGAATTTGAGTTCCATGACCGGCCCATGGATAAAACCCACCGCTTTGACAGGGTAAGCTTCACGGTGCCCATGCTTTCCAATTTTGAGGCCCATATCGACGCCTATTCCCAGCCCGTGCTGGCGGGCGAGTTAAATAATACGCAGCTCAAAGTGGATGTATCCACCAAACCGTTTGCCGAATCCCTGGAAACGGTTGTGGATATCAATTTAGCCGGGGTTGATCTGCCGTATTATTTTGATTATGTCCCGGCTGACTTAGGCCTGGACATCACCGGCGGCCATCTCAACCTGGAATCCAAAATTCGCTTTAAAAAAGCCTCCGAGGGAAAAACCAATCTTGAAGTTTCCGCAGTTGCCGATCTGGCGGATCTTCAGGTAACCGATACGGCGGCGGATGAAATACTGGCATTGTCGGGTCTCCATGTGGAAATGGCGCCGTCCCGGCCGCTGGAAAAGCAGATTCGCCTGGCCACGGTCTCGCTCACCGAGCCGGTGGTGACCCTGGTGCGCGATTTTAACGGCAGCCTGAATCTTGCCCGGCTCGGGCCGCAGTCAGAAAACAGGTCAAGCAGCGAATCGGGTGCAGACGAATCAAAGGCTGAATCGCAGGCTCAGGCGGACAAAGAGAAAGCGGAAGCCGAGGAAGCGGCCTCTGAAGAGGACCCCTTTATATTTGAATTGGACGAATTAAACCTCTCATCCGGCACCCTAAATTATCAGGATTTCGCCGCCCCCGGGGCATCCGCCACGCCGCACGGCGGGCCGGTGCAAATGACCGTAAATGATCTCAACCTAACTGTTACCGGCTTTACCACACAGAAGGATCAGACCGCACAGGTGGATTTGTCCGCCGGGCTTGATCCGGATGCCGCGTTATCGGTTAACGGCAAATTCGGAATAACGCCCCTGACCGTGGATACGACGGTCAACATTGAGGACGTGCCCCTTAATCTCGCCCAGCCCTATTTCCCCGATCCGTTGAAACTGGCCGTCACCAGCGGAAGCTTTGATCTTTCCGGCAATGCCCGGATGAACTCGGATCCGGAGGCCGGATTGAGTGCGCACTTTAATGGCGATGCCGGGATGAAGGAGCTGACGCTTCTGGAAAGTCAAGCCGAGGAGAAGTTTCTCAAATGCCAGGCGCTTGATTTAAACGGAATCGACGTGTCCTGGAATCCCACCCGCATTCGGTTGAAAACGCTGGAGATTAACGGCTTAAAGCAGAACCTTATTGTGCAGGAAAACGGCCGGCTGAACGTGAACCAGATCTATACCGCAGAGGCGGCCGAATCCGAGGCGCCGGAAAAATCCGCAGCAGAAGATAAAAAGGCGGGGGCGAAAAAATCGGAACCAGAGCAAACCGAGGCCCCATCTGCGCCGTTTCCGGTCTCCATCGGGGAAATCAAACTCCGGGATATCGGCGTCTCCTTTGCGGATTACAGTATTGAGCCCAATTATTCCGCCCGGGTGACATTTGATGAAGGCAGCATTACGGGGCTTTCCACCGAGGCGTTTGAAGGGGCGAAGGTCTCGCTCAAGGGCGCGGTTAATGAACGCGCGCCGATCGATATTTCCGGCCGGATCAATCCGCTCCTGGCGGATCTGCTCTTAGATATTACCTTTAAGCTGCAAAATTTGGAGTTAAGCCCGGTTTCCGCCTATTCGGGAAAATATATCGGAAAGGCCATTGAAAAGGGAAAGCTCAACCTGGATCTGAAATACTTGATTGAGAATAAAAAACTGGAAGCTGAAAACCACGTGCTGCTCGATCAGTTCAACCTGGGGCACCGGGTTGAAAGCGACACGGCCGTGAATCTGCCGATAGGCCTGGCGATCGCCCTTTTAAAAGACAGAAAGGGCCGAATCGAGCTGGATCTGCCGGTATCCGGCCGGCTGGATGACCCGCAGTTCAGTTTAACCGGCGTGATCATTCAGTCGTTGAGAAGTCTGTTCACCAAGGCGGCCACCTCGCCGTTTGCCCTGGTAAGCTCGATTGTGTCCGGCGGCGAGGAACTCAGATACATTGAGTTTGAGGCCGGGAGTACGGATCTGGACGGGGCATCCAAAGACAAGCTGGATGCTATTATCAAGCTGCTCTATGAGCGGCCGGCCCTTAATCTGGAGCTGACCGGCTATGTGGCGCCGGAAGATGACCGGGCGGCGCTTAAGGCGGCGGCGCTTGAGCGCAAAATCCGGGCCGCCAAATGGGCCAAAACCACCAAGAAGACCGAGACCGAAACCATTCCGTTTGAAGAGATTGAGTTGACAGCGGAAGAACACGTTAAATATCTCCGACGGGTTTATAAGGCTGAGGTGCTTGATGCCTCGGACGCCCCGGAAGACGCCAAGCCGCTGGATGATGAACCATTGACAGCCGAAGAGATGGCGGCAGAGATCCGGCAGCGGATTGAAATAGAGGATGCCAGGCTCCGGCTTCTGGCAGAGAATCGGGTGCAGGCGGTAAAGGGTTATCTCCTGAATGACGACCGGATTGCGGGCAAGCGTCTGTTCACACGGGAGGCAGAAAGCCTTACGCCGCCCAGGGTTGAGAAATTCAAAGCATCCCGGGTGGAGCTGAATTTGAACTAAAAATCGCGAAAGGCAAAAAAAAATCGATGAGAAAAAGATCGGCAATTGGACTTCTGTTCATTATTTTTCTGGTTCTGATGACGGCGTGCTCCACCAGGCAGGTGATCGAGCGGTATCAGGGCTCCACAGCCCAGCGCTTAACCTCGCACAGCGTAAACGATATGATCGCGGCGATACCGGAGACGGATTTTTCCCGGCTTAAGAATAAACCGGTCTACTTGGAATGTTATTTTCTAAACGATATCGAACCGATCGCCTATGCCAAAAAACGGCTGGAGCTGGAACTTATGGACAAATATCAGTGCCGGCTGGTTTCGGATCCGGTGGATGCCGAGATGGAGGTATATGTGTTCTTTACCTCTCTTGGCACGGACTCGGATAAATTCGGGCTGAGCACCCCGGGGATCGCCATACCGGGCATGGGCCTGTCCTCCATTGATCTGCTCGCCCTTGAAATGTTTCATGGCATCACGGAACTTTACTATTATATTGTGGATGACAGGGAGCAGATCATCGCCAAAAGCGATGTGATCCAGACGCGGGTCCGCAATGATTCACTGGCCCTGCCGTTGATAACCATACCGATTAATACGGTGGACTAAAAACCAAATCAGAGGGTGTAAATGATCACTTGCAGTTTGAACAATTTTATGGAGGCCGTTAAGCCCTGGCTGGACGGCGATTATATCCGGCAGGCCTACCTGGATGACCAGGGCCGGTTTGTGCTGTATTTCCAGGACGGCGTGAAAAATGTCTACGAGATTGACGACTGCACGGCCGCCCAGCTGGCGGATATTCTGGCGGATTTCAAGCAGAGAGGCATTCCGGTGGTCGAATAGGCGTAACGGATTTAGCGCCCCCGCCTATGTTTGGGGTTCAGAGATTCCATGTTACGGGTTTCTAAGACGGTGTTTACGGTTTTTAATATCTCCTGCATTTCTTGCCGTTCAGACGTTCCGTTTGGTGCCCGAATAGGTGAAGGCCTTGGCCACCATTTTGATAAACCGGCCCTTGTCAATTCCCACCACATTGCCGCACTGGCAGGAGACCTTACCGGTGAGTTCAATCGGCTGGTACATTTTATCGATCCGCGACTTGTGGCACCGCAGCACCTCACCCGGCCCGATTTTGTCGTAGCGCCAGAGCTTCTTTTTGCATGCCGCGCATTTCAGGGTAAGCATGGCGTTTCACATTATTTGAATATAGCGGTAAAGTTCGTTATACTGACTTTTTACGAGACTATCAGAATTGGGGGACCTATCAAAGTCCCCGGGAGTCAGCCTTCATGACAGAATCGACCACATGTACGCCGATCAGTAACGTACTCGATGAACTGCTGGAACTTTTAGAGCTTGAGATGATTGAGGAGAATATTTTCCGGGGCAAGAGCCAGGATCTGGGATTCGGCAATATATTCGGCGGCCAGGTGCTGGGCCAGGCCATGTCCGCCGCCTCTCAGACCGTGCCGGATGACCGGCAGGGGCACAGCCTTCACGCCTATTTTATGCGCCCAGGGGACCCCGCCCGGCCGATCGTCTATACCGTGGACTGCATCCGGGATGGCAGAAGTTTTACCACCCGCCGGGTAACAGCCATTCAGAAGGGCCGGGCGATTTTTACCATGTCCGCCTCTTTCAAGGTGGCGGAAACCGGGTTTAACCATCAGGCGGAAATGCCTGATATCCCGGGTCCGGAGGGCATTGAATCCGAGATGGAGCGGGCGCGGCGGGTTCAGGACAAAATCCCCGAGCCGATCCGAAACCGCATTTTATGTGAAAAACCGATTGAAGTCCGCCCGGTTAACCCGGTCAATCCCTTTGCCCCGAAAAAGGAAAATCCCGAACGCTACAGCTGGTTCCGGGCTATCCACAAAATGCCGGATGACATGGCCGTGCATCGCTATATGCTGGCATATGCTTCGGATTTCGGGCTGGTGGGCACGTCTTTATACCCCCATGGCCGCACCTTCTGGGATCCGAAAATGCAGGTGGCCAGCCTGGATCATGCCATGTGGTTTCACCGGGATTTCCGGATGGACGACTGGCTGCTGTATGCCATGTACAGCCCGAATGCCAGCCGGGCCCTGGGCCTGAACCACGGCCATATCTACGCCCGGGATGGAACGTTGGTCGCCTCAACCTCCCAGCAGGGGCTGATCCGATTCCGGGGATAAGTAAAGCTTCGGAAAAATCGGTTTATGCCACCAGCCGTCATAATCTTAATCTTAATTTAACCAAAAAACCTTCCTTTATATAAAAAGGGCGCCATGGAATCAAAAACCGTTAATTTAAAAGGCGTGGGCGAAATTCTGCTTGAACGCAGCAAGCGGGCCAAGTATGTGAACATTTCCGTGCGGCCGCTAAGGGGGGTCCGGGTGGCGGTGCCCAGGGGCATGTCGTTTCAGGCGGCCAAAGCCTTTGCTGAATCCAAAAAGGAATGGATTTGCAAGCACCTTTCAAGGGTCCAGTCTGATGAAGAAATGGCCGATTATCTGAATCGGACCGCGCCGATAAACCGCCAGGCAGCCCGCCGGCGGATTATCGACAGGCTGCATGAGCTGGTTGACCAATATGGATTTTCCTTTCATAAGGCATTCGTGCGGAACCAGAAAACTCGCTGGGGGAGCTGTTCCCATCAAAACAACATCAATTTAAACGTCAACCTGGTGCGCCTGCCCGATCACCTGATGGATTACGCCATTTTGCATGAACTGGTGCATACCCGGATTAAAAACCACAGCCCCGCCTTCTGGGCGGAGCTTGAAAAATACGTACCAAGCGCCCGGCAGGTCGATAGGGAACTGGATAACTACCGGATGTGTTTGATCCGTTAGGCTGGATGAATCCATGCGCATTTTAAGAGATCCGAACCTATTGATCCTTCTGGCCGTAGTGATGTTTGCGGTCACCGGCGGCAGCCTGGTCGGGCCTATTCTGCCGGAGATGCTGGCCCTTGAGGGGGCGACCAGCAAAAACATTGGTCTGGCCTTGAGCGCCTACACCTTTTGTGCCATGGTGGCAACGCCGCTGCTGGGGCCGGTGGCGGACCGGTTCGGCAGAAAAAACGTTATTGTCCCGGCGGTCATGCTTTTCGGCGTGGGCGGTCTGCTGATTTCATTTACCCGATCCTTCTGGCTGGTGCTTGTCTGGCGGGCACTTCAGGGCATCGGCGTGGGCGGGATGATGAATACGGTGGTGGCCGCCATCGGGGATATGTATCAGGAGCCGGAGCGAAGCCGGGCCATGGGCTATCGGGTCACCGTGCAGTCGCTGACCAATGCTACGGTGCCGTTCATCTCCGGCGCCATCGCCACTATGGCATGGTTTCTGCCTTTCTATATCCATGCCATGGCCATTTTTCTATCCCTGCTTGCCGCCTGGAAGTTAAAAGAGCCGGCAGGCAGCGGAAAAACCCAGCAGTATATGGTGAAGGCCATGCGTGCCTTGGCCAATGCCCGCGCCATATGGCTGTTTTTTTCAAATTTTATAGGGTTTGTGCTCCTCTATGGGATTGTGGTGTACATGCCGATATTGGTGGTTCAGCAGTTCGGGCTTAGCACGCTGCACTCTGGCCTCGCCATATCTTCGGCCGCCGGGGTCTCGGCACTAACTGCCTCCCAGAGCGGACGGTTGAGCGGGGTTCTTTCAGAAGCGTGGCGAGTGTTTTTAGGTTTTATCGGCTGCGGGCTGAGCCATTTACTGGTGGGGTTTGCGGACAGCTATTCGGTGCTGCTGCTCTGCATGGGCGTCTGGGGGCTTGGCTTCGGCACGCTTATGCCGACGCTCAACACGGCCGCCGCCGGGCTGGTTTCAACGGAGCTGCGGGCCGGGGTGCTTTCCGTGTTTACGCTTTTGATATATCTGGGCCAGACCGTCTCCCCGCCGTTTTTCGCCCTTTTTGTAAAGGATGCCGTCGTCCGCACTTCATTTTTTGCCGGTGCCGCCGTCTCCCTGCTGCCGCTGGTGTTTACCGTCTATATCGGGCTTCGGAAGACTTCGACTTAAGGAATCGGCATAACCGCGAAGATAAACGTACTCCAGATGGCGTGCGAGATAATGACCGGCGAAATGTCATTTAGCCGCCAGTACATGGCCCCCCAGAAGGCGCCGGCCACCGCCGCCGCCCCGGTCAGCATGAAGTTGAACGACCAGATGTGCACGCCTGCATAGAGGAGGGTGGCCAGAAGCCAGCCGCCTAAGCCGCCGAATCGGAGCATGAGTTTTTTCTGAAGAAAATTCCGCCAGTAAATCTCCTCGCATGGGCCGGTCACAAAAAAGAGTAATAAAGAAATCACCCATACCGGCGTGCCTTCACCCTTGCCGTAGATGGCGCCGATCTGATCGCCGGCAAACGGAAAGATCATGGTGGAGACGGATTTGCCCGCCCAGAATATGAGATAGAGCAGGATGGCGGAGAAAAGCCCCAGGCCGATGGATTTAAGGTTCAGCGAAAACCGGAACGCCCCCCTCGGCTGGAGCAGAAAGGAGAGCGCGGCCAGCAGCAGCGCGGATACAGAAATCTTGAACCAGAACACCCCCCAGTCCAGGTAGAAGGTGACAAACCAGAGGCCGGCTGCCAAAAGTACGGTGCCGGCGACCGGTTTCCAGTTAAATGGCGATGTGCTCAAATCAGGGCCTCCAGAACCAGGGAGATAAGGAGCAGTATGCCGAATGCCGTATCCAGCTGCGCGGTCCGGGCATCGGCATCATCAGGGATCTTTTCCCGCATAAGGCGAAGTAGCTTGACCGCAATCGGCAGGGAGAGAAAGACAATCAAAGACCAAAAAGACAGCACTCCGGCGATAATCAGCAGCAGAATGCAGGCATAGGCCAGGCAGACCAAACCGGTATAAAGATAGAAGCCTTTTTGTGCGCCCAGGACAATAGCGATGGTTCGGATATGGCGGCTTTTGTCGTGCGCGATATCACGCAGGTTATTGGCCAGCAGCACCAGGGCCACGATCACGCCGAAGGGAATGCTGATCCAGAGCGCCTCAGAACTAAAGGCCTGCTGCTGCACATAATAGGTGCCTTCAACCATCAGCGGCCCCCACATCAGAAAGACGGAGAACTCCCCAAGGCCGATGTATTTATAGCTGATCGGCGGGGCTGTGTAGGCGATGCTGGCGGCAACGCCGACCGCGCCGATGATAAGAATCGGCCAGCCCCGGGTGGCGGCCAGCCAAAAACCGATGACCGCGCCCGCGAAAAAGAGAATATAGGCGGCCATGTGCACGCTGGATGCCAGGATTTTTCCCTCCACCAGGGGATGGGGCCGGTATATGGCGGTTGAGACATCCACGGTATCGACCCCGCTTCGGACGTCGTAGTAGTCATTGATCAGGTTGGTGGCCGCATGCAGAAAGACCCCGCCCAGAAGCGTCAGCCCGAAAAGCCCCCAGAAAAAATGGCCGTCAATGGCAGCAATCGCGCCGCCCACCCCGATAGAGATGGCGGTCATGATAAAGGACCACGGCCGGCTGGCAAGAAACCAGTTGCGATAAAAGGCGTTCATTATTCTCTAAATTCAGCGAGGCTCTCAAATGAGCCCTTGATTACATAGCTTGTTAAATCTTCCAAAAATCCGTAAATCTTCAAGATCCGTAAAAATAGAGAATTGTGTGAAAAGCGTCAAGTTGAAAAAATGGTGAGGGGAGATGCGTTGGCAAATATGCTCGAAATTGGGGCTATTGGGGAAATAGCCCCAAAGATTTCGATAGCCGAATAAAAATCGTCTTGATACCGACGACGGTAAAAAAGATTTAACGCCTTATTCTGCTCCCGGGAGTCATAAGATGGCCTTTACCGGAAGCGGGATTTTTTTTGCGTTTTTCACTACTGGACAGGATGCACAGTTTTCGCGCGTTGGTTTAAGCTGGCAGCCGTCGCAGTGGGCCACCATTTCCATCGCTTCCTCGATTTCCGCCTTCAGCTGCCGGTAGTCCGCGATTTTCTGTTCAACCAATGCCTTTTGTTTTTTAAGATGGGCGAAGACTTCTCTGTACGCCTCGCTCCCGGTCTGTCCGTTTTGCCGGGCCCGGTAAATGGCTTTAATGTCCTTTAACGCCAGTCCGGCGTCTTTCAGTCTCTGCACGAGGAAAACGGTTTCCGCGGTCTCCGGGGTAAACAAGTAGAATCCGCCGGCACTCCTTCCCGCGGGTTCAATAAACCCTTCTTCCATGTAATACCTGACGGTCCGGGGCGTAACACCGGCTTTTTCCGCAATTTCCCCAATTTGATTTAGATGTTTGTTTGTTGTATGTTCCATATCTTAAAATTAAGCATACGCTTACGTAATTGTCAATAGACTATTGTTCACGCGAAAAACATTTGGCCTGTCAATTATGGATATTTATTATTTATCGATTTTTTAGCTTGTTATATATTTTTTTGGAAAAATGATTCTAAAATATTGGTAATTTCTGGCGCGATGATTAATCTCAGGTATACAATCACGTTATTGTTTTTGAGAGCCATCTGATGAGCCATATAACTGCAAATAGTATTCATTTTCTCCCATAGGCATTGCATTTTTAATGTTTGGGATTACCGATATTTACAGCAGCAAAGATTTATCCTTGATGATCGATCCAATAAAACGCTCGAGGGGGAGCAATGGAGCAGTTTGACGCCATCATTATCGGGACCGGTCAGGCGGGGCCTGCGCTAGCCGTGCGGCTGACACAGGCGGGGTATCGGACCGCCATCATAGAGCGCCACCTTTTTTACGGCACCTGCGTGAACACGGGGTGCATCCCCACCAAAACCATGATCGCCAGCGCAAAGGCCGCCCATATGGCCAGGCACGCCGCGGATTACGGGGTGACGGTGAATGGCGATGTCCGGGTGGATTTGAAACAGGTCAAGGCGAGAAAAGACGCCATCGTGGGTACGACAAACGATCAGATTCCGCAGTGGATGACGGATCTGCCGAACCTGAGCGTTTACAAGGGGCACGCCCGGTTTGAAGATACCCGCACCGTAAGGGTCGGTGAACAGCGTCTGAGCGCGGATAAGATATTTATCAATGTCGGGGCCCGGGCCTTTGTCCCTCCACTGCCGGGCCTTTCGGAAGTGGATTATCTGACCAATTCGGACATGATGCGGCTGGAAGAGCTGCCCGCGCACCTGGTGATCATCGGCGGCAGCTACGTGGGCCTGGAATTCGCCCAGATGTTTCGCCGTTTCGGCAGCGAAGTGACCGTGATCGAAAAAGGCCCGAGGCTGATCGGCCGTGAAGATAAGGATGTGTCGGATGCCGTGCATGACATTCTTGCCGGGGAAGGCGTGAACGTCCGGTTGAACGCCGAATGCATCGGGGTCGGCAAAAAGGGAGACGAGGTTTCCCTTCAGCTTGATTGTCGAAACGGGGGAAAAGAGGTGAATGGCTCGCACCTGCTGGTCGCCGTCGGCCGCAGGCCCAACACGGATGACCTGGGCGGCGAAAAAGTCAGGCTGGAACTTGATGAGCGGGGCTATGTTGTGGTGGATGACCAGCTTCGCACATCTGTGGCCGGCATCTGGGCGCTGGGCGACTGCAACGGCCAAGGCGCATTTACACATACGGCCTACAATGACAGCGAAATCGTATCAGCCAACCTGCTGGACAGTGATCCCCGGCGTGTGACCGACCGAATCCCCACTTACGCGCTTTATACCGAACCGCCTTTAGGCCGTGTGGGTATGACCGAGCAGCAGGTCCGGGATTCGGGCCGAAAAGCGCTGGTCGGCAAACGCCCGATGACCCGGGTTAACCGCGCTCAGGCAAAAGGGGATACTCGCGGCTTTATTAAGGTACTCGTGGATGCGGAAACGGAAAAAATCCTCGGCGCCGCCATATTAGGCGTCGGCGGGGATGAGGCGATACATTTGATAACGGATATCATGTATGCGGATGTATCTTATAAGGTTGTTCAACGGGCGGTGCACATTCATCCCACGGTTTCGGAACTGGTCCCCACGGTGCTGGGTCAGATGGAGCCGCTGGAATAGCCCCGCCTAAAACTGATAGCCCGAGAGAGTCTAAACTAAAGGAGGTATGATCATGAAAAAGAAAATCTCTGTACTTGCTGTTATTTTTATGGCCGGTTTTGCGGTGCTTGCCTTCCAGAACACCGCCCATACCGGCGGCGGCATGCCGTCTCCGGATGCGGATTCTGTATGGAGCTACATTACAAAGACCCATGACTACACGGATTGGAAATTCTTTCCGGGTTATGAAGGGATGTATCCGGGACAAAGCCCGCACGGGGCGTATTTGAAGCTCTATGCCAATGATGCGGCCTATCAGGCGGCCAAAAACGGTGAGCCCATGCCGGACGGGGCGATACTGGTCAAGGAAAATTATGGCAAGGACAAGAAGTCCTTGATGGCCATTACCACCATGTACAAGGCCGCCGGGTATGATCCCAATGCCGATGACTGGCACTGGGCGAAACTGGGGTCGGACGGCAGCGTCATGAAGGCCGGCAAGGTCGCGGGCTGCATTTCCTGCCACGAATCAATGGGCGGCGGCGACTACGTGGTGACCGAGCCGAAGTAGTCCGTGATGTCCGAATGGATTGACATTTCAGTCCCGCTGCGCACCGGTATGGCCTCCTGGCCGGGGGATCCGCCGGTGCGCATTACACGGGTCTCGGATATGGAAAACGGCGACGGCGCAAATCTTACCCAAATCAATATGAGCGCCCATTCCGGGACCCATGTGGACGCGCCGCTGCATTTCTATGAAAACGGAAAAAGTATTGAGGAAATCCCGTTTTCCGCATTGATCGGGCCGGCCCGGGTTATAGAGATCACCGACCCGGAATTAGTCCGGGAGGAAGTCCTGGCAGAAGAAAATATTCTGCCAGGCGAGCGGATTTTGTTTAAAACCCGTAATTCGACCCGAAACTGGCCGGATGAGCCGTTTACAGCCGACTTTGTTTACCTGGAAACAGATGCCGCCCGCTTTCTGGCCGAAAGCAGGGTTCGGACCATCGGTGTGGATTACCTGTCTGTCGCCGGGTATGGCAAAAACGAGGCCGAAGCGCACCGGGCGCTGCTCGGGGCCGGTATCTGGGTAATTGAAGGGCTTTACATGGACGCCGTTTCGCCCGGTAACTATGAAATGATCTGTCTGCCCATCCGGCTGGCAGAAAGCGACGGCGCCCCGGTAAGGGCGGTGGTGAGGGCCTTATAGCTTTATGGATACGGAGCTTTTCAATAAGGCGTGGCGCATACTGGAAGATGCGGTCGTCGCCTATGATGGAAAACCCGTGGGCACAGTGGCGGCAAGGGATCCGGCGGTTTCGGCATTGAATTACGACCAGGTGTTCACCCGGGATTTTGCCGTATCCGCCATTGCCTTTCTCTTAAACGGCAGAGCGGATGTTGTGAAAAACTTCCTCTCCATTGCGGTGGAGCTGCAGAGCCGGGAAAAGCAGTTGGACTGCTTCCGGGCCGGGGAAGGTTTGATGCCGGCAAGCTTCAAGGTGGACACGGATGCGTCCGGGAAAGAGCACCTCATCCCGGATTTCGGGGAAAAGGCGATTGCCCGGGTGGCGCCCGTAGATTCCGGATTCTGGTGGCTCTATATCCTGCGGGTTTATGTGAGTGCGACCGGCGACCGGGAGCTTTCAAGCCGCCCGGAATTTCAGCGGGCCATCCGGCTGATACTGGAACTGGCCCTTACCAACCGGTTTGATATGTTCCCCACCCTGTTTGTGCCGGACGGTTCATTCATGATCGACCGCCGCATGGGCGTATACGGCTATCCCATGGATATTCAGGCCCTATTTTACATGGCTTTGCGCGCGGCCCGGGAGCTTTTGGAAGCAGATGATGCGGAAAACGAGGTCTATGCGGAAGCCGTCCGGGAGCGGTTGGGGCATTTGACCTATCACATCCGCAATAATTACTGGATGGATTTCCGCCAGCTTTCTGCCATGTACCGCTACGCGGTGGAAGGCTACGGCGCGGACACGGTCAATCAGTTCAATATCTATCCGGATTCCATCCCGGACTGGCTGTTTGAATGGCTGCCCGCGGAGGCGGGCTATTTTGCCGGCAACCTGGGGCCGGGCCGGATGGATTTCCGGTTTTTTACCGCGGGCAATCTCATGGCGGTGATTTCATCCCTAGCGGATTCGGAAAAAGCGGATGCGGTGATGAATCTTTTCCAGGCCCGGTGGGCGGACCTGATCGGACATATGCCGGTTAAAGTCTGCTATCCGGCCATCACAGGAACCCATTGGGAGGCCGTGACCGGGTCTGATTTGAAAAACATTTCCTGGTCGTATCACAACGGCGGTGCCTGGCCCTTTTTGCTGTGGCTTTTGGCGGCGGCCGGGGTTAAAGCCGGCAGAGCAGAGGATTGCCGGAGCGCCCTGGAAATTGCGGAAAAGCGCCTGGAAGCCGACGAATGGCCGGAATATTACGACGGCAGAAAAAGCCGCCTGGTGGGCCGGGAAGCCCGGTGCTACCAGACATGGACCTGCGCGGGCTATGTCGCGGCCTTTTCCATTCTTCAATCACCGGAAAAGCTGGCGCCACTTGCATTTGAAACAGACAGTGATGTGATCGGATGTGCGATCCGGGTGGGGGAGCAGTATTAGAGGGGAAAAAATGCGGGGACTCAAAGGGAAAAACGTGCTGGTTACCGGCGGCACCTCGGGCATCGGACAGGCCATCGCCGTCCGGTTTTCGGAATACGGGACCAATATCGCCATTAATTACCGCAAGCAGCCGGAAGAAGCCGCCGAAACCGAACAGCAGATCCAAGACTGCGTCAACAAGGTTAATCAGCAGGGCGTCCGCGACGCGCTCGTCCAGGCGGATGTCGCCAGTCCGGACCAGGTGGCGGCCATGTTTGCCACTGCTGTTGACAGCCTGGGGGGCATTGATGTGCTGATCAACAATGCGGGCATTCAGATATCCGAAAACTCGGATGCGGCAAAGCCGGAAAACATCGCGGCGGTTCTGGATGTGAACCTCAAGGGTGCGGTTTACTGCGCACAGGAGGCCATCCGCCATTTTTTGGATACCGGCAAACCCGGCGTGATTATCAATATATCCAGTGTGCACCAGGTAATCCCCAAGCCCCGTTATCTCGGCTACTCAATGAGCAAGGGCGGGATGCAGAACCTGACGCGCACCCTGGCTCTTGAGTTTGCCGACCGCGGCATCCGGGTCAATGCGGTGGCCCCGGGCGCCACGATTACGCCCATCAACCGCGCTTGGGTGGATGATCCGGACAAGCGGGATCAGGTGCTCAGCCACATTCCCATGGGCCGGGCGGGTGAAGCTGATGAAATGGGGGCTGCGGCTGCCTTTCTGGCCTCGGATGACGCCGCCTATATCACCGGGCAGACCCTTTATGTGGACGGCGGGCTGACGCTTTACCCGGATTTTCGAAGTCCGTGGTCCTCTGAATAGAGTCAGTTCGTAAAAGAGGAAGAGGAGTCTTTATGGTTGGGGGAGTATCTCGGATACTGCTTTATATCGGTATCATCATTCTTCCGATGGTGATCGTCACGATCGCGGGCGGGGTTACCCAGGGGATCGTCTATGAACTGGGCCGAAATACGGCGCTTGCGGCGTTTATGCTCATTTTCGGCCAGGTGCTGCTGGCCGCCCGGATTAAATGGATCGAACGCCCGTTCGGCCTGGATATTCTGCTCCGGTTTCACAAATACATGGGAATGACGGCCGTCGCCTTTCTGGTGCTGCATCCGCTGCTTCTGGCCGCCGGCTCGGGCCGCGTGGATCTATTGATTTCGCTGGATCAGCCCTGGTTCATTTGGCTGGGAAAGATCGGCCTGCTGCTGCTTTTGGCCAATATCGCCATCAGTCTTTATTCATACCGGTTAAAGCTGCAGTTCGAGGCCTGGCGCCTGATCCATGATATCCTGGCGCCGGTGCTTATCGTCATGGCGTTCACCCATTCCCTGGTGGCCGGGGACGATCTGCAGCATCCGCTGATGCGGGGCCTTTGGATCGCCTTGCTGATCATTGCCCTTGGTTTGTATGTCTGGCATCGGTTTATCCGGCCGATTAGCCTCAAAAAGCGGCCATGGCAGGTGGTTGACGTTACATCCGAGGCCCCCAATGTCTGGACGGTGAAGCTCTCGCCGCCGGAAGGCGGGCGCGTCTACGACTATCTGCCCGGCCAGTTCCAGTTCATCACCTTTTACCGGGGCCGCGGTCTTCCGGTGGAAGAACACCACTGGACCATTTCTTCCAGCCCGATGGAAAAAAATTTTGTCTCTTCCACGATCAAGGCCCTGGGCGATTTTACCGCCACCATAAAGGATACCCGGCCCGGCGACAAGGCGGCGGTGCAGGGGCCGTTCGGCCGGTTCTCCCATGTCCTGCATCCCGGGGAAACCGATCTGGTATTCGTGGCCGGCGGTATCGGAATTACGCCGCTGATGAGCATGCTCCGGTACATGCGCGATAAAAAGGAGAACCGGTCCGTGCTGCTGTTATACGGCAACCCGAATACCGAACAGATCGCATTCCGCCGGGAGATTGAGGAAATCGAGGCCGGCGGCACACCTCGGCTGAAAGTAGTGCACGTGCTGTCCACCCCGGAAGAGGATTGGAGCGGGGAGCGCGGCCATATTGATGCTGAAAAAATCACCCGCTACTGCGGCCCGGATCTTTCCGGCAAAACCTTCTACGTCTGCGGGCCCCCGCCGCTGGTCACCGGTGTGGTTAATGCGCTGTTGAATATGGGCGTGGCGCACCGGCAGATCCGCATCGAGATTTTTTCATTCCTGGATTAATTCTAATTAAAGGAGAAAACCGTTATGCGAAAAGTTCAGCTTAAACAGGCGACACTCAGTACCTTAAGTGTTATTGCCGTGTCAATCATCGTGCTGGCAGGGCTCCGGTCCTGGGTGACAGCGGAAACGCCATCGGATCAAGGCGCCAAACTTTTTCAGTCAAAAGGCTGTGTGGGCTGTCATTTCACCGACAGCCAAGAAACCAAGTTCGGTCCGGGCCTGAAGGGGCTTTTTGAACGGGAAAACCTGCCGGAAAGCGGGCGTGCGGCAACTGCTGAAAACGTGCGCAGCCAGCTCGTCGATCCCTATGAAAAGATGCCCTCATTCGAGGATAAACTGACCGAAGAGCAGATTGATGCGATTACTGCCTATTTGAAGACGCTTTAAAGCTGCTTCAAGCGGATAAATTTTTTGCCGGCTGAGCCGAGAACCAGTCGGTTTCATATTTCGGAGGACATCCGGATAATCGGCATCAACCTGAAAAACCCAAAAATAGGCGCTTCCCCCATGGAGAATCTGCATACCCGAAAACGAAACTGGACCAGATGGCTTATTATCCTTGTTATTTTGGTGCTTGCCGCCCTGTTTTTCACCCTGGACCTGGGCCGCTATTTCACGTTGGCGACCCTAAAGGACCAGCAGACGGCATTGATGAAATTTTACGAAGCCCACATGCTGCTCACCATTGGTATATATATGGCGGTCTACATTGTCATGGCCGCCTTATCGCTGCCGGGTGCGGCGGTGATGACGCTGGCCGGCGGCGCCATATTCGGCCTGCTCGCGGGCACCGTCGTGGTTTCCTTTGCCAGCACAATTGGCGCCACCCTGGCCTTCCTGGCGGCCCGTTTTTTATTCAAGGACTATGTCCAGGCCCGGTTTAAGGAAAAGCTGAAGACGATCAACAAGGGCATTGAAAAAGACGGGATGTTCTATCTGTTTACCCTGCGGCTGGTTCCGATTTTTCCGTTTTTTGTGATCAACCTGGCCATGGCGCTGACCCCGATTCGGGCCGGGATGTTTTACGGGGTCAGCCAGATCGGCATGCTGCCGGGAACCATTGTCTATGTCAATGCCGGCACCCAGCTGGCCCAGATCGAATCCACCGGCGGTATCCTTTCCCCGGATCTGATTCTGTCCTTTGTGCTGCTGGGCCTGTTTCCCTGGATTGCCAAAATATTTACCGGATTCATTAAACGGAGGCGCGTTATGGCGGCATACCGGAAGCCGAAATCCGCGGATTATAATATGGTGGTGATCGGCGGGGGATCGGCCGGGTTGGTTTCCGCCTATATCGCGGCAACGGTTAAGGCGAAAGTGGCGTTGATTGAAAAGCACAAAATGGGCGGGGATTGTCTGAACACGGGCTGTGTGCCGAGCAAGTCCCTTATCAAAAGCGCCAAAATTATAAACTACACCCGGCGGGCCCGGGATTTCGGCTTGAAGAGCGCCCATGCGGACTACGAATTCGCCGGTATTATGGATCGGGTGAAGGGCATTATTCAAAAAATAGAACCGCACGATTCCGTGGAGCGCTACACAGAGCTGGGCGTTGACTGCTATACGGGCGAAGCCAGAATCGAGACGCCCTATCGCGTCTCTGTTAACGGAAAAACCCTCACCACCCGGAACATCGTGGTGGCCACCGGCGCCCGGCCGTTTGTTCCGCCGATTCCGGGTCTTGACCAGGTCGACTACCTGACTTCGGATACGGTATGGCAGCTGACAGAACTGCCGCCCCGTTTGGTGGTTTTGGGCGGCGGGCCCATCGGATGCGAAATGGCGCAGACCTTTTCCCGTCTTGGTTCCCAGGTCACCCAGGTGGAGATGGCCGCCCAGATCATGGGCCGGGAGGATCCGAACGTTGCCGAATTCATGCGGGAGCAGTTTGAATCCGAAGGCATTGCCGTCCTGACCGATCACCAGGCAAAGGCGGTTGAGGTGCAAAACGGGGAAAAAACGCTTTTATGTGAACACGACGGACAGACGGTCCGGGTGGGGTTCGACGCGATCCTGGTGGCCGTCGGCCGGAAAGCCAATACCGGGGGCTTTGGCCTTGAGGAGTTAGGTGTCACGCTCAATCCGGACGGAACCATTGCCGTTGATGAATATCTCCGGACCCGGATCCCCAATATATTCTGTGCCGGGGATGTGGCCGGGCCCTATCAGTTTACGCATACAGCGGCCCACCAGGCCTGGTTTGCCGCCGTAAACGCCTTATTCGGCAAATTCAAAAAATTCAAGATCGATTACCGGGTCATCCCGTGGACCACGTTTACCGACCCGGAAGTGGCCCGGGTGGGGTTAAACGAGGTCCAGGCCATGGAAAAGGGGATTGAATATCAAATGACCCGCTACGATTTAAAGGAACTGGACCGGGCCATTGCGGAATCCGAGGAAAGCGGCTTTATTAAGGTATTAACCCGGAAAAAGACCGATAAAATTCTGGGCGTCACCATTGTCGGCGTCCATGCAGGCGATGTGATCGCCGAATATGTGCTGGCCATGAAACACGGACTGGGCTTAAACAAAATACTGGGTACCATCCACGTCTATCCGACACTCGCCGAGGCGAACAAATTCGCCGCCGGAGAATGGAAAAAAGCCAATGCGCCGGAGAAGCTGCTCGGCTGGATGGGTAAATCTTTTAAATGGGCGCGCACCTGAGAAAAAAAATAGAAAACACCGTCTCGCGGAAGCCGATTATATCCGCATCCCGGCGGTGCCGGGGGATGAATTGACAGGGCCTTTGTTTGAAGCCCCGGATGAAAATGATATTTTTATTGTGGAGACGGTCAAGGGCTAAAATATGGATTTTCATTTCGGGGCGAGGAAGTCACATGACGCAGTTAAGGGAAATATCGACAGAGGAACTGGTTAGCCGCAGCCGAAACAACGCGAAAATCATCGATGTCCGGCCGGTGGAGGCGTACAACGGCTGGAAGCTTGCGGGGGCGTCAAGGGGCGGCCATATCCGGGGCGCCAAATCCTTGCCGGCCAAATGGGCGGATTACATGGACTGGATTGAAATCGTCCGGCAGAAAGAGATTAAGCCCGATGATGAGCTGATTGTTTACGGCAATTCTCTGCAGGACAGCCGGCCGGTGGCCGAATTATTTGTCAGGGCGGGGTATCCGAATGTTTCCCTTTATCCGCATTTTCCTGAAGAATGGGCGGTAAATGACGGGCTGCCCATGGAAAAACTGGCCAACTATAAACACCTCGTCTCCGCCGAATGGGGAAATGATCTGATTTCAGGCAGGACGCCCGCAGAATACGATAACGACAACTATGTGGTCGTGCACGCCCATTACCGCAACCGGGATGCCTATTTAAGCGGGCATATCCCCGGCGCCGTTGACATGGACACCCGGGCACTGGAGGACACGGACACGTGGAACCGCCGGAGCCCGGATGAGTTAAAAAAGGCATTTCAGGAACACGGCATTACTGCGGATACCACCGTTGTGGTGTACGGCAAGTTCATGCACCCGGATAATGCCGATCAATTTCCGGGAAGCGCGGCCGGCCATCTCGGGGCCATCCGCACGGCGTTTCTCATGATCTATGCCGGTGTTAAGGATGTTCGCGTCTTAAACGGCGGATTCCAGTCCTGGCAGGATGCCGGTTTTCCGGTCAGCACGGCGGATGAGGCCAAACAGCCGGTTTCGGATTTCGGGGCGGATATACCGGCCAATCCGCAGCTTGCCGTGGATACGCCAGGGGCCAGGGAGATGCTTTCCGCCCCGGATGCCGACCTGGTCTGCGTACGCAGCTATCCCGAATATATCGGCGAAGTGAGCGGCTACAATTATATTGCCGCTAAAGGCCGGATTCCCGGGGCGGTTTTTGCCGACTGCGGAAGCGACGCCTATCACATGGAAAACTACCGGAATCTGGACCATACCACGCGGGAGTTCCATGAGATCGAAGCGATCTGGAAAGCCGCCGGCATCACGCCGGATAAACACCTCGCTTTTTACTGCGGCACCGGCTGGCGGGGCAGCGAAGCCTGGTTCAATGCCTGGCTGATGGGATGGCCGCAGGTGGCGGTTTACGACGGCGGGTGGTTCGAATGGAGCAATGACCCGAATAATCCTCGTGAAACGGGGAGTCTATCATGATTAGCATGAATAAAAAGATGCCGGCCGGAAAAATGATGGCTCCGGAAAACATCCAGTCCGATTTTCCCATCCTCGGGCAAAAAATTTACGGCCGGCCGCTGGTATACCTGGATAACGCCGCCACCACGCATAAACCGCAAGCGGTGCTGGACCGGATCGTCTCTTTTTATACCCAGGAAAACAGCAATATTCACCGCGGCGTTCACTTCTTAAGCGAGGCGGCCAGCGAGGCCTATGAAAACGCCCGGCACGCCGTTCAGCATTTTATTCATGCCGCATCCGCGGAGGAGATCATTTTTACCAGCGGCACCACCGGCGCCATCAATCTTCTGGCCGACTCGTTTGCCCATGCGTTTATCAATCCCGGAGATGAGATCATCATCAGCGAAATGGAGCATCATTCCAATCTTGTGCCCTGGCAGGTGGTTTGCCTGCGCCGGGGGGCCCGGCTTAAAGTTTTGCCCATGGGCCCGGACGGCGGCTTATTAATTGAAAAGCTGTCAGAGTTGATCACAGAGAGGACCAAGCTGATCGCGTGCGCACATGTCTCAAACGCCCTCGGCATCGTAAATCCCATCCGGGAAATCGTGGAAACCGCGCATCAGGCCAATATCCCGGTACTGGTGGACGCGGCCCAGTCCGCCGCCCGTCTGCCCATTGATGTGCAGGCGCTTGACTGCGATTTCCTGGTTTTTTCCGGTCATAAAATATATGCGGAAACCGGTATCGGGGTTCTCTATGGCAAGGAGAAATACCTCGAGGCCATGCCCCCCTATCAGACCGGCGGGGGAATGATTGACCGGGTTCGGTTTGATGAAACCACGTTCGCGGACCTGCCCCTTAAGTTTGAAGCCGGCACCCCGAATATCGCGGGTGCGGTGAGCGTCGCGGCGGCCATCGAATATATCCAGGGCATCGGGTTTGATGCCATAACGGATTATGAGCATGACCTTCTGGACTATGCACTCCGGCAATTGAGTCAGATAGAGGGCCTGACGGTTTACGGGAATCTAATGCCGCGCTGCGGCGTGGTGTCGTTTAATATCGAAGGCGTCCATCACTATGACGTGGGCGTGCTGCTTGACAAACTGGGGATTGCCATTCGCACCGGCATGCACTGCGCAGAACCCGTGATGCGGCATTTCGGCATCACCGGCACCATCCGGGCAAGCTTCGCGCTTTATAATACTCCTGAGGATATTGATATGCTGGTAAACGGGATCGGCAGGGCGAAAGCGATGCTTGTGTGAAAGGGATGTTTTGGCGGGAATAGATGACATTCAGGATCAGATAATCGAAGAATTCGCCCCGTTAAATGAGTGGTTTGACCGATACGAGCGGCTCATCGCTTTCGGCAGCGAAATGCCCCGTCTGTCAGAAGCGGAGCGGACGGATGATAATTTGATCAATGACTGCCAGTCGCGGCTATGGCTGGCGGCCGAACTGATTGACGGCCGGCTTGTTTTTTACGCGGACAGCGAGGCAAAGATCACC
>JAXHNP010000004.1 GCA_034520365.1 Desulfobacterales bacterium | reverse complement strand
AGGGAAAGTGTCAAGCGCCGATTGATGCATAATACCAATCGATATATTTAAAGACGGCTCCTTTTTTACCTTTGTTGCAATCTAATAAAAAAGGGACTGCGACAACGCGTCACAATCCCTTGTTATTTATTGGCTGAGGGTACAGGATTCGAACCTGTGTTAACGGGGCCAGAACCCGTCGTCTTACCCCTAGACCAACCCTCAGTATCTGATTAAAAATTAGCAAACCAGCCTTGCCTGTCAAGGCATTTTTTATACGGTAAATTTGTTCTGTCTTTTTTTAGGCAGGCACGGTGGCCTGCCCTACAGTGATATGCGTTGTAGAGTCGGCCACCGTGCCGACTTATTGTCCGTTAACAGGACCGTTTTTATTCTTCCGCCTGCCGGGTCTCGATATAGGCGATGGCATCTTTCAGCCGGGCAATTACCGCGGATTTTCCCAGCACCTCGATCATCTCAAATATGCCGGGGCTGACGGTTTTGCCGGTAAGGGCCACGCGCATGGGCTGGGCGATTTTGCCGAGTTTTAACTCGTGCTTGTCCATCACATGCTGAAAAATGGGCTCCAGGGTTTCCTGGTTAAACGTCCCGGTCTGTTCCAGCTCAAGGGTTATTTCCTTTAGCGGCTCAAGAATGCCGGCTTTGAGAAACTTCTTTGCCGCCTTCTCCTCGTAAACCAATTGATCCGCGAAATAGAATTCCGCGGCATCCGCCATCTCTACAAAGGTCTTGCTGCGGTTTTTAAGGGTTTCAATCACTTTATAGAGGTATTCGCCGGGAGCCGCATCAATGCCTTTGGCTTCTAAAAACGGCATCAGGTGCCCGGCCAGCTCCTCGTTGGATTTCGCCCGGATGTGCTCGGCGTTTAGCGCCAGAAGCTTTTCCGGGTCAAACACGCCGGCGGATTTGCCGATATGCGCCAGGTTAAACTTTTCAATCAGCTCCTCCCGGGTGAAAAACTCCTGATCCCCGTGCGACCAGCCCAGCCGGACAAGGTAGTTGACCATGGCATCCGGATGATAGCCCATATCCCGGTACGCGGTGACGGACATGGCCCCGTGGCGTTTGGAAAGCCGCGTCTTATCCGGCCCCAGCACCATGGGCACGTGCCCGAAATCCGGCACTTCACAGCCCAGCGCCTCATAGAGCTGAATCTGCTTGGGCGTATTATTTAAATGGTCGTCGCCCCGGATGATGGTATTAATGTTCATGGTGATGTCATCGACCACCACTGCCAGGTTATAGGTGGGGGTGCCGTCGCTTCGCTGGATGATGAAATCATCGAGTTCGGTATTGTTAAACGCCACATTGCCGCGGATCCGGTCCGGGACCACGGTGGTGCCGGCAAGCGGGGCCTTAAACCGGACCACGGCGCCCTCTTGATATTCCAGGCCCTTGTCCCGGCAGGTGCCGTCATACTTGGGTTTGCCCCCGCTCTGCATGGCTTCCTGCCGCATCTGCTCGAGCCGTTCCGCCGAACAGGTGCAGTAATAGGCATTGCCGGAGGCCAGCAGCCGGTTGATATAATCCTTATACACGTCAAAGCGCTGGGATTGAAAATACGGGCCTTCATCCCAGCCGATGCCCAGCCATTCAAGGGCGTCCAAAATGGCGTCCACCGACTCTTTCGTTGACCGGGCCATATCCGTATCTTCAACCCGAAGCACGAACCGCCCCCTGGTATGCCGGGCATACAGCCAATTAAAAATGGCCGTTCGCGCGCCGCCCAGATGCAGATACCCGCTCGGGCTCGGCGGAAATCGGGTGACGATTGGGTTATCCATATTCATATATATCCTTCTTTAGGGAGAGAAAAATAAAATTAATTTTTTTACCACAAACACCTATTGAACTCAAGCATTATAAATGGCATAAAAGTAAATTGCCTTGACACGCGGAACGATTTAACATACTAGTTTAAATCTTAAATTCTGCTTTTTAAAGGACTTTCCGGGCATCGGGCGCAGGGACGGCCCTGTTTTTTCATTTGCCCGAATAAATTAATATATAAAAATTTTAAATAGTTAGGAGTAGACCATGGCAGTACCCAAACACAAGGTATCAAAATCCAAACGAGATAAACGGCGCACCCATCAGAAAACCGAGGCGCCGAATGTGTCAAAATGCCCGCAATGCGGAGAGGTCAAAATGCCGCACCGGGCGTGCCCCGAATGCGGAACATACAAAGGTCGGACCGTTACTGAAACAAAGGAATGATGGCTTCGCAAAAAGTCCAATATCTTTGTTGCACTGCATTCCTCTTTGCCTAACACCGATCAATCGCCGCAATCCGAGGCTGTAAGCGGAAAAATGAAGCGAACAATCGTGGTAACCGGCGGATCAAGAGGCATTGGTCGCGCCATATGCAAAGCCTTTGCCGCATCCGGCGTTCATGTTTTTTTCAACTTTCATTCCCCGGAACAGAGCGGAGAGGAGACGGCTGAAGAAATTGCCGCGGCCGGCGGCATACCCGACGGATACCGGGTCAATGTGGCGGACAGCGAAGAAGTCGCAGACTTTTTCAAAACCGTGCTGGATACCACCGGCCGGATCGATGTACTGGTCAATAACGCCGGCATTGCCCGGGATGGGCTTTTGGCGCGTATGAAGGAAGCCGATTGGGATGACGTCATTTCAGTGAACCTCAAAGGGGCGTTTAACTGCACTAAAGCGGCAAGCCGGCCCATGATGAAGCAGAAGTCCGGCCGTATCATCAATATCACCTCGATTGCCGGGGTATCCGGAAATCCCGGCCAGGCCAATTATTCCGCCGCCAAGGCCGGCATTATCGGATTGACCAAATCAACGGCCCGGGAACTGGCTTCCCGGGGCATCACTGCCAATGCCATTGCCCCGGGCTTTATTGAAACGGCCATGACCGCGGATCTGCCCCAGGCCTCAAAAGATGCGATTATGGCGCAAATTCCCGCCGGCCGCGCGGGAACGCCGAAAGATGTGGCGGGTGTCGCCTGTTTTCTGGCCTCGGATGCAGCCGCCTATATTACAGGCCAGGTAATTCACGTAAACGGTGGTTTATATACTTAAGATGAGGAGAGGCGTGAATGAAGATAGAAGATAAAGTCAAAAAACTGATAGCGGAAAAACTGGATGTGGATGCCAGTGAAGTCGTGCCAGAGGCCTTTTTGATCGACGATCTTGGCGCGGATTCGCTGGCCATTGTGGAACTCATCATGACCATGGAAGAAGAATTTGACATTGAAGTTCCGGACGAGGATGCGGAACAGCTGGCCACGGTTAAGGATGCGATCAACTATATTATCGAAAAGACCTGATCTTAAATCTTAAAGGATACATCAGCCATGGAATCAAGGGCACCGATCGTGGTCGGCTGCGATCACGCCGGATTTGCGTTAAAGGAAAGTATCAAGCAGGTTTTAAAAGACCACGAGCTTGATATTGAGGACTGCGGCACGCACGACGAGGCTTCGGTGGATTACACGGAGTTCGGGGCCCGGGTGGCACAGAAAGTTTCATCCGGGGAATTTAAACGCGGGATTCTGATCTGCGGCACGGGCCTCGGCATGTCAATGATTGCCAACCGCTTTCCCGGTGTCCGGGCGGCCCTGTGCAATGATCTTTTCTCCGCGATCATGTGCCGCCGCCATAATGATGCCAATATGCTGATCATAGGCGGCCGGGTAATCGGCACGGACCTGGCCCGGGAGATCCTGAGCGCCTGGCTGGACACCCCGTTTGACGGAGGCCGCCACAAGGAGCGGATTGACAATATCGATGCGCGGGTAAAATCCGTGCGCGGTTAAAATAAACGGAAGGAAGATATGCGAAACAATCAACGCAATATTGACACCATTGACATTGTGGATCCGGAAATCGCCAATGCCATTGAGAACGAATACAACCGGCAGAAGCACACCCTGGAGCTGATCGCCTCGGAAAACATCGTGGGCCCGGCGGTCATGGCCGCCCAGGCCAGCGTGATGACCAACAAATACGCGGAGGGCTACCCGAACAAGCGCTACTACGGCGGCTGCGAGTTTGTGGATATCGCCGAGAACCTGGCCATTGACCGGGCCAAAACCCTGTTCGGCGCCGAATACGCCAATGTGCAGGCCCATTCCGGCTCCCAGGCCAACATGGCCGTCTATTTCGCCCTGCTGGAGCCGGGCGACACCATCCTGGGCATGGATCTGGCCCATGGCGGGCACTTGACTCACGGGGCCAAGGCGAGCTTTTCCGGCCGGTTTTTCAATTTCATCCACTACGGGGTGGCCAAGGAGACCGGCATGCTGGACTATGACAAAATCGCCGACCTGGCCAAACAGCACCAGCCCAAAATGATCGTGGCCGGTGCCAGCGCTTACCCCCGGGTCATCGATTTTGAAGCTTTCGGCAAAATTGCCGAATCCGTGGGCGCCTATTTCATGGTGGACATGGCCCATATCGCGGGGCTTATCGCCGGCGGCGCCCATCCATCGCCCGTGCCGCACGCCCATGTGGTCACCTCCACCACCCACAAAACGCTTCGCGGCCCCCGGGGCGGTTTGATTTTAGGCCGCGGCGATTTGTCCAAAAAATTAAACAAAGAAATTTTTCCGGGCATCCAGGGCGGCCCGTTGATGCATGTTATCGCCGCCAAGGCCGTTGCCTTTAAACTGGCCCTGGCCGATGCCTTCAAGCGCTACCAGGCCCAAATCGTTAAAAACGCCCAGACCCTTGCCGGCCATCTGATGGAAAACGGCATTGAGCTGGTTTCCAACGGTACGGATAACCATATGATGCTGGTGGATGTGACCAACCTGGGCATTACCGGCAAGGATGCGGAGGAAGTACTGGAAAAAGCGGGGATTACGGTCAACAAAAACACAATCCCGTTTGAAACCCAGAGCCCGTTTGTGACCAGCGGCATCCGAATCGGCACCCCGGCGGTGACGACCCGGGGCATGAAAGAAGATGAGATGCATATCATCGGCGATTTTATTGTGGATATTCTCAAAAATGCGGGCGATGAAACCCGGATCCAAGCCACCCGGGAACGGGTCCAGGAATTCTGCGCCCAGTTTCCTTTATTCCAGGACCCGGAATAACCCGATGCACTAACCGGATTTTGCAGGGCTGCCCCATGCCAAAGGAGATGCATATGCCGACCCAACCGGACAGTCGGCCCGCTTGGAACGATTACTTCATGGAGATCGCGGCCCTGGTGGCCAGACGCTCGACCTGCCTGCGGCGGGCGGTGGGCGCGATCATCGTTAAAGATAAACGGATCCTTGCCACCGGCTACAACGGGGCGCCCAGCGGAATCGCGCACTGTGCCGAGGTCGGCTGTATGCGGGAGACCATGCAGATCGCCTCCGGCGAACGCCATGAACTCTGCCGCGGCATCCATGCAGAGCAAAACGCCATCATCCAGGCAGCCTATCACGGCGTGCCCATTGCAGGAGCCTCGCTCTACTGCACCAACCTGCCCTGCTCTATCTGCACCAAAATGCTAATCAATGCCGGAATCAAAAACATATATTACCGATCGGGGTATGCCGATCAGTTGTCCAGGGACCTGCTTGAGGAGGCGGAAATCGAAGTCGTAAAAATCAACGATACCTGAACAACCGAAACGGCGCAATTGGTGCAAGCGCAGGGGGAAGGTTATGAAATGCCCTTTTTGCCGTGAAAACGACAACAAAGTCATCGACTCCCGGCTGAGCCGGGACGGCACCGCCATCCGGCGGCGGCGGGAATGCTTGGCCTGCAGGCGGCGATTTACCACCTACGAGTACATTGAGGAAATTCCGCTGATGATCATCAAAAAGGACAAGCGGCGGGAGCTTTTCAGCCGGGACAAGGTCCGGGCCGGGTTAAAGAAGGCCTGTGAAAAGCGCGAAATCAGCATGAACGTAATCGAGTCCTTTATCGAAGAGATCGAACGGGATCTCCGCGAATCCGAGGAAAAGGAAATTCCCTCGGCCATCATCGGCGAGAAGGTCATGAAGAAGCTCCATGAGCTGGACAAGGTGGCTTATGTTCGGTTTGCCTCGGTTTACCGGGATTTCAAGGATGTAGGTGACTTTGTAGCGGAACTTAAGACGCTTTTGAGCAGCCGGTAAACCTGATAATTTACCTATGGACGACCCATTCTACATGCATATCGCCCTGGATCTGGCGGAAAACGGGCGCGGCTACACCTCGCCGAACCCGATGGTCGGGGCAGTGGTGGTAAAGGACGGCACCATCATCGGCAAAGGCTGGCACGAAGTGCTCGGCGGGCCGCATGCCGAGGTCAACGCCCTGGACCATGCCGGCGAACAGGCGGCCGGCGCCACCCTCTATGTAACCCTCGAACCCTGCCACCACCATGGCCGGACCCCGCCCTGCACGGAGCGGGTCCTTGCCGCCGGCATCCGGCGCGTGGTGGTTGCCGCGGCAGACCCCAACCCGAAAGTCACCGGCGGCGGGGCGAATTATTTGAAAAGCCAGGGGCTTGACATCAGCCTGGGTATCTGCGAAGAAGAAGCCCTTGAGCAAAACGAGGCGTTTTTTAAATTCATCCAAACAGGGCGCCCCTTTGTTTTTTTAAAATGCGCGGCCACCCTGGACGGCCGAATCGCCACGCGAACCGGGGATTCCAAGTGGGTCACCGGCCCGGCCTCCCGTCAGTATGTGCATGAGCTGCGCCACTGGGCGGACGCCATTCTGGTGGGCGTGGGCACGGTCAAGGCGGATAACCCCAGCCTCACCGCCCGGCTGGATGGGAAAAAAGGGACAGACCCGCACCGCATTATTCTGGATACCCGGCTATCCATTCCAGAGGATGCGAAAGTATTGCAGATCGAATCGGCATCTGATACGCTTATTATTTTTAATGAATCGGATGATCCGGAAAAGCCGGATCGGCTGGCGGGAAAAGGGGTTGAACTGCTCAAGGCCCCGTTGACAGATGGATTGCTGGATTTCTCCGCTGTGATAGACATGCTGGGCCAGAAAAGTATGACCAGCCTGATGATTGAAGGCGGCAGCCGGGTCCTGGGGGCGGCACTGCGCGCCGGGATTGCGGATAAAATATATTTTTTCTATGCCCCCAAAATACTGGGGGGCGATGACGGCATACCGATCTGCGGCGGCCCGGGACCGGAGCTGATGGCCGGCAGCGTCCCCATTGAAAACATCCATGTAAAGCGATTTGACGAGGATGTGTTGATTTCCGGGTATGTGCGGCGGCAGCGGTAGAGTAACCCCCGCCCAATCCCTCCCCCAAATAAATTTGGGAGAGGGGTGAAGGACTAATCGTACTCAGTCCCGCGTGAGCGGGACGGTGCTCGTACTCGTAATCGTACTCGGGAAATTTAGAGGCCGATTACGAGCACGAGTACGAGTACGAATCAAAGGCTACTTTCTGCAAACATACCGCGGCGGTTACATTAATCGCTTTTTGCGGAGCAATTACATATGAACCGAAAGTCAGACACAGGCCATGTTTACCGGAATTATTGAGGGACTGGGCACCATCACTGCGGTATCGGCTGCCGGGGAAGGCAAGCGCCTTTCCGTGACTGCGGATTTTGTGCTGGAAGGCACCCGCATCGGGGACAGCATCGCGGTAAACGGGGCCTGCCTGACGGCGGTCCGGATTTCCGGGGCCCGGTTTGAAGTGGATGTATCCCCGGAGACGCTTTCCCGGACCACGCTGCAGACGATCACTCCGGGCAGCCGGGTAAACATCGAACGGGCCCTCAGGCTCTCAGACCGGCTGGACGGCCACCTTGTGTCCGGCCACATTGACGGCACCGGCCGCATTACCCATAAAAACGTCCGGGGCAACGCCCTGTGGATCGGCGTCTCCGTGCCGAAGGCGTTGACCCGGTATATGATCGCCAAGGGGTCGGTGGCCATTGACGGCATCAGCCTGACCATTAACACGGTCAATGACCAGGGCTTTGAAGTGGCGATTATTCCGCACACGGCGGCGGAAACCACCATCCAGCACAGACAGCCGGGGGATACGGTCAATATTGAAACCGACATGATCGGCAAGTATGTGGAAAAATTTATCACCGAAGGAAACCAGCGCGCCAGCGACGATAAACCGGAAACCGGCCTGGATATGGCGTTTCTTGCCAAGACCGGATTTATATAGCTGACCCGATTACATGATACCGGCCTGGGGCCTGCGCCTCAAAGCCGGTTACCGAATACAGGAGATATAAAGGAAAATGGGACATTTAAGCGTTGAAGAGGCCATCAAGGAGATCCGGGACGGCAGAATGGTGATCCTGGTCGATGATGAGGACCGGGAGAACGAAGGCGATCTCACCATGGCCGCAGAGGCGGTCACGCCCGAGGCGATCAATTTCATGGCCAAATACGGCCGCGGTCTGGTCTGCCTGGCCATGACGCCGGATCGGATTGAGGCCCTGAATCTGCCCATGATGGTGAGCAACAATACCTCCCGCTTTCAGACGGGATTTACCGTATCCATAGAGGCACGTCACGGGGTGACCACCGGTATTTCTGCGGCGGATCGGGCCACCACCATCCAGGCGGCCATCGCAGATGACGCCAAACCGGAAGATGTGGTCCGGCCCGGCCATGTATTTCCCCTGCGGGCCCGGCGCGGCGGGGTCATCGTCAGGACCGGCCAGACCGAAGGTTCGGTGGATCTGGCCCGGCTGGCGGGGCTTAAACCGGCGGCGGTGATCTGCGAAATTATGGATGAGGACGGCACCATGGCCCGGATGCCCTCGCTTGAAAAATTCAGCGAGGAGCACGGCATCGGTATCTGCACCATTGAAAAGCTGATCGAATACCGCATGCGCACGGAATCCTTTGTGCATAAGGCGGTCGAGGCCACCGTGCCCACCGCGCATGCCGGCACCTTTAAGGTCATCGTGTATGAAAATGATATGGAAGATCTTCAGCACATTGCGCTCATCAAAGGCGAAATCGATCCGGAAAATCCCACCCTTGTTCGGGTCCACTCCGAGTGCCTCACCGGCGACATATTCGGCTCCATGCGCTGCGACTGCGGGGACCAGCTCCATAAATCCATGGAGATGATGGATAAAGAAGGCTCCGGCGTGCTTCTGTATGTCCGCCAGGAAGGGCGGGGCATCGGGCTGGTGAACAAATTAAAAGCCTATGTGCTCCAGGACCAGGGCTATGATACGGTGGAGGCCAATGAAAAGCTCGGCTTCAAGGCCGATCTTCGCGATTACGGTATCGGCGCCCAGGTGCTGGCGGATCTGGGCATCCGGAAGATGCGGCTGATCACCAACAACCCGAAAAAAATCGTCGGTCTGGAAGGTTACGGATTGAGCGTCGTTGAGCAGATCCCGATGCAGATTGAGGCAAACGATTACAACCGCTGCTATCTGGAATGCAAACGGCTCAAGATGGGGCATTGCTTAAATATTGATACAACCCCGTAACGCCATGCCATAACTGAATAAAGGATAAAGCCCATGCCCAATGTCATTGAAGGAAATCTGGTTGCCAAAGGAAAACGATTTGCGCTGATTGTCAGCCGTTTCAACGATTTCATCTCGGACAAACTGATGAGCGGGGCCATTGACGCGCTGCAGCGAAGCGGTGTATCTGATGACGCCATTGATATCATCAAGGTGCCCGGATCATTTGAAATTCCGCTGATCGCCAAAAAAACGGCCCAGGCCGGCAAACACGATGCAATCCTCTGTCTGGGGGCGGTGATTCGGGGCGCCACCCCGCATTTTGACTATGTGAGCGCCGAGGTCTCCAAGGGAATCGCCAGCGTCAGCCTGGAAACCGGAGTGCCGGTTATTTTCGGCGTTGTCACCACGGATACCATTGAACAGGCGATTGAGCGGGCCGGTACCAAGGCGGGCAACAAGGGATGGGATGCCGCAGTGGCTGCCATCGAAATGACCAATTTATTCGACGCCATTGAAGAGTCGTTTAAATAAGAACATCCATGAGCAACCGCCACAAATCAAGAGAACTGGCCCTGCAGATTCTGTTCTGCATGGACATGCTGGGCAATAACACAGACGCACTGTTTGATGATTTGGGCGAACTTATTTCCCCGAAGCAGGCGCCGTCAAATTTCTGCCGCCGGCTTGTCAAAGGGGTGATCGAACATCGATCCGATTTGGACCGGATCATTGAGGCGCATTCAAGCAACTGGAGAGTCTACCGGATGAGCGGGGTGGACCGGAATATCCTCCGCCTGGCCGCCTTTGAAATGCTTTATTGCGAGGATATCCCCGCCAAGGTCTCCATCAATGAAGCTATTGAGATCGGCAAAAAATTCGGTACCGATGAAACCGGCCCGTTTGTTAACGGCGTTTTGGATGCGATTCGGCAGCACCACGGGCTGGATTCATCGCCGGGCGCGGCGGAGGCGGAAATTGGAACCGGTACTTCCAACGATCAGGATCAATCGGCATAAATACAAGCACAAAAACAAAGGAGTCGTCATGGAACTACGCAAATACATTCTTCGGGAAGATGAGATTCCGCGGCAATGGTATAACATTCTCGCTGATATCAACATGAACCCGCCACTCGGGCCGGACGGCAATCCTGTGTCCCCGGATCAGCTGGCCCCGGTCTTTCCCATGAACCTGATCGAGCAGGAAGTCTCCTCCGAGCGCTGGATCGATATTCCGGATGAGGTTTTAAATGTGTTAAATATCTGGCGGCCGGCCCCGCTGGTACGGGCCTTGTCGCTTGAAAAGGCGCTTGATACCCCGGCCCGGATCTATTTTAAAAATGAATCCGTCAGCCCGCCGGGCAGCCATAAACCCAATACAGCCGTTCCCCAAGCCTATTACAACAAGGCCTTCGGCATCAAACGCATGACCACGGAAACCGGCGCCGGCCAATGGGGCAGCGCCCTGTCCTTTGCCTGCGCCCAGTACGGCGTGGAATGCAAGGTCTACATGGTACGGGTATCTTTTGACCAGAAACCCTACCGGAAATTCATGATGGCCGCCTGGGGGGGCAACTGCGTTCCCAGCCCCAGCAGTGAGACCAAGGCCGGCCGCGATGCGCTGGAAAAGTATCCGGACACCCCGGGCAGCCTGGGCATAGCCATCAGCGAAGCCATCGAAGAGGCGGTGGCGGATGAAACCGGGCAGACCCGGTATTCACTGGGCAGCGTCTTAAACCATGTGATTTTGCATCAAAGCATCATCGGCCTGGAAGCCAAAAAGCAGATGGAACTGGCCGGCGATTATCCGGATGTCATTATCGGCTGTGCCGGCGGGGGGAGCAACTTTGCCGGCCTGGCCTTCCCTTTTGTGCTGGATAAAATCAACGGCAAAGATATTGATATTTATCCGGTTGAACCGGCCGGCTGCCCGACCCTTACCAAGGCGCCGTTCGTCTATGACCACGGAGACACCGCGCGGTATACGCCGCTTCTTCCCATGCACAGCCTGGGCCACGCGTTTGTGCCCCCGCCCTTCCACTCCGGCGGCTTAAGATACCACGGTATGGCGCCCACGGTGAGCCAGCTGGTGGATGAGGGGCTGCTTGAGCCCAAATCCGTCAAGCAGAGCCAGGTCTTTGACGCAGGCATTCTGCTGGCCCGGACCGAAGGGATTATTCCGGCGCCGGAAACCACCCATGCCCTGGCCACTGTGATTGATGAGGCCAAAAAGGCCAGGGAAGAGGGCAAGGAAAAGGTCATCCTGTTTAACTG
Organism: Desulfobacterales bacterium; assembly: GCA_034520365.1. Taxonomy (NCBI): domain Bacteria; kingdom Pseudomonadati; phylum Thermodesulfobacteriota; class Desulfobacteria; order Desulfobacterales; species Desulfobacterales bacterium. Next base: position 77,016 of record JAXHNP010000004.1, on the reverse strand, counting down.
GAGCGGCCACGGCCTGCTTGATTTAACGGCCTATGATTCCTATCTGTCCGGCCAGATGAAAGATATCGTACTGTCCATGGATGAGGTCGCTGAATGCGAAAAGATCTATGCGGACTTTCCCAAGCCGCAGCATCTGAAGCATAAGTAGTGAGTTACAGGATGAATAACGACACAGATTTCGACAACCTGGAACGGCGATGCCCCCGGCTGGGAAGCAAGATCTCATTCCGCTACTGCCTGATCAGCGGCGATGACGACAAGCCCTGCTGGAAGATTTTTGACTGCTGGTGGGAACAATTTGACGTTGAATCCTACCTCAAAGCCAACCTGCCGGCGGAGGTGTTTGAGCAACTGGTGGAAAAGGCGGCCGACCAGCCGAAGAACAAGCTCACCAGTATCGTGGAGATCGCCGAGCAGGCCAAAAAACGGAAAAACAAATAAGGAAGGAGGCGTATTTGATTATCAAAACGCTGGCAGTCGGCCCGATCATGGCCAACTGCTATATCGTGGGCTGCGAGAATACCAAGGAGGCAGTGGTTATTGATCCGGGCGATGACGCGGACCGGATTTTAATGACCCTGGCGGAATCCAAGCTGACGGTGAAATATATATTAAACACCCATGGGCATTTTGACCACGTAAGCGCCAACCGGCGCCTGAAGGATGCCACCGGCGCAGAACTTTTGATCCATGCACAGGATGCCCCCATGCTGGATTCCCTGCCCCAGGCCGCGGCGTCCTTCGGACTTTCCGCGGAAAACTCCCCGCCGCCGGATAAAACCATTGATGAGGGCGATACCATCACCTTTGGGGATATCACCTTTAAGGTGCTCCATACGCCGGGGCATTCTTTAGGGGGCGTCTCCTTTCATGCGGATGGCGTCGTATTCGTGGGCGACACCCTGTTTGCCGGCTCCATCGGCCGAACCGATTTTGCGGGCGGCGATTTTGACACGCTGATTTCGAGCGTGAAAAACAAGCTTTTCCCGTTAGGCGATGATGTTACGGTCTATACCGGCCACGGCCCCACCACCACCATCGGCCAGGAAAAGCGGATGAACCCCTTTCTGCGGATGGGCTAACGAAAAATTAAAAGGCGCCGATCTGGCAGGGCTTTATTTTTATGCCGAGCGCTTCACACGCCGCGCTCACGGTCATCCGCGGCACGTCAAAGCGCTCGGCAATCTCCCATGCGGTTTTGCACGGCAGCCGATCATTGACAAGCCCCTCCCGGATGGCCTCCGCCAATTCCGCATTAACAGAGGCCAAAGGCTCCACGATTTTTTTATGCGGCGTATACCCGAACAGGCCAAGCTGACACTGGGTCAAATGAAATCCGAATTCGTCGGCATATTCCCCCACCGCTGCCGGGAATATTTTCAGGGATGCCGCCACCGCAAATGCGGCCGCACAGGACAGATCCCCATCTGATGCCGCCGCATCCAACGCCTGGTGCACATTTCCCGCTGAAACACCCGAATCTCCGCTTCCCGATTTTTCACTCATCTTCCGTCTCCTTGTCAACAAACAGCAGAATCGTAAACATTCGTAAACATTCCGTTACAAATTAAAAAAAATCGGTTAAACTAGCAACCGTATTTTGAAAACCAAGGGCCGACAGCCCGGAAAAAACGGGCGGGTTGGGCTTGAATAAAGGCCCTTTCTCTGTTAAGCAAGTGAGGATGTGACCGCGACCCTGGGCAATCCGGAAAGCCCGGATTCAAAGGGCTTAGCGGCGCCTCCAAGAAAAACAAAAAAATTTGTATTTTCATACATTATGGCTTTTCCGATCAACCGGCGACCGACCCGGCAAATCCATGTAGGCAAGGTGCCCATCGGCGGCAATGCCCCGATTGCGGTCCAATCCATGACCAACACCGACACCCGGGATGTTGCCGCCACCATAGCCCAGATTCATCGGCTGGAGGCGGCGGGCTGTGAAATCATCCGCGTGGCTGTGCCGGACGAGGCCGCGGCCGAAGCCATTTCCGGCATTAAACAAGGCATCCGGATCCCATTGATTGCAGACATTCATTTCGACTATCGTCTGGCCATTGCCGCCGCCCGCGCCGGTGCAGACGGTCTGCGCATCAATCCGGGGAACATCGGCAGCCGCGAAAGAATCAAGGCAGTGGTGGACACGGCAAATGAAACCGGCATCCCCATCCGGATCGGGGTTAATGCCGGCTCCCTGGAAAAGGACATCTATGCCAGACACGGGGCGGCCACCGCCGATGCCCTGGTGGAAAGCGCCCTGCGCCACCTCGATTTGATGAAAGAGCTGGGGTTTGATCGGCTAAAGCTTGCCATTAAATCCTCGGATGTCCGCCAGACGGTCTCCGCCTACCGGCAGCTATCTGAAAAAACCGATTTCCCCCTGCATATCGGTATTACCGAGGCCGGCGGCCTGTATGCCGGAATCGTGAAATCCGCCATGGGCATAGGCCTTCTGCTGGCCGAAGGCATCGGCGATACCCTGCGGGTCTCCCTGACCCGGGACCCGATGGAAGAGGTACGGGTGGGCTATGAAATATTAAAAGCTTTAGATATCCGACGGCGGGGCCCGGAGCTCATTTCCTGCCCGACCTGCGGCCGCTGCCAGTTTGATTTGTTCTCCCTTGCCGAAGCTGCAGAAAAGGCGCTTATGACGCGAACCACACCGATTAAAATCGCCATCATGGGATGCCCCGTCAACGGCCCCGGCGAGGCCAGGGCGGCTGACATCGGTGTTGCCGGCGGCAGGGAGTCCGGCATTTTGTTCAAGCGGGGAAAAGTAATCCGTAAAATTCCGCAGGCGGAGCTTTTGGATGCGCTGCTCAAGGAAGTTGATGAATTTGAAAGCAACAATAAAAGAGGAGCGAGATGAAACAAGCTAAAACTGCAATCCAGCCGACCCGGGAGGAAAACTACCCGGAATGGTATCAGGAAGTCATCAAGGCAGCGGATATGGCCGAAGTATCGCCCGTACGGGGCTGCATGGTCATCAAACCCTGGGGCTACGCTCTGTGGGAGAACATCACGCGGACCCTCGATGACATGTTCAAGACCACGGGGGTTCGCAATGCGTATTTTCCGCTTTTTATTCCCGTCAATTTTCTTGAAAAAGAGGCCCAGCATGTAGAAGGGTTTGCCAAGGAATGCGCGGTGGTCACCCATCATAAACTCGAAAAGGGTGAGGACGGCGCACTGGTGCCGGCCGGCAAATTGACGGCGCCCCTGATTGTGCGCCCCACCTCCGAGACCATCATCGGCGACTCTTTTTCCAAATGGATCAAAAGCTACCGGGATCTGCCGGTGCTGATCAACCAGTGGGCCAACGTGGTCAGGTGGGAAATGCGCACCCGGATTTTTCTGCGGACCAGCGAATTCCTGTGGCAGGAAGGCCATACCGCCCATGCCACCCGGAAAGAGGCCATTGACCGAACGCATATGATGTTAAATATTTATAAGAAAATGGCTGAAGAGTATATGGCCATGCCGGTGATGACCGGTGAAAAAACCCTTGCGGAAAAATTCCCGGGCGCGGAAACCACCACCTGCATTGAGGCCATGATGCAGGATAAAAAAGCCCTTCAGGCCGGGACCTCCCATTTCCTCGGGCAGAACTTCGCACGCGCCTCGGATATAACCTTTCAGTCCGCCCAGGAAACGGAGGAATATGTATGGACCACCTCCTGGGGCTCATCCACACGCCTGATCGGGGGCCTGATCATGACCCACGGCGATGACAACGGCATTGTGCTGCCGCCCCGAATCGCCTCTTCGCACGTGGTATTAATGCCGATTCTCCGATCCGACAAGGACCGGCAGCCGGTTATGGCATTTGTGGATGCGTTGGCCGCGCGCCTGCGGGAAAAGCATTACTGCAGCCGGCCGATTGCTGTGGAAATCGATACCCGAAATACCGGCGCCCGGAACTGGGACTGGATCCGGAAAGGCATTCCGCTGCGGGTGGAAATCGGGCCCAAGGATATTGAAAAGGATTCCGTGTTTGTAGGCCGGCGGGATAAGGACGCCAAGGATAAAACCGCCATCCAGAAGGATGAATTCGTGGAGACCATCGGCGATATTCTGGATGACATCCAGCAGACGCTGTTTGAACGGGCGCTGTCCTTCAGGGAGGCCAATACGCACAAAATTGATGAGCTGGAGACATTCAACGACTTTTTCACCCCCAAAAACCATGAGCGGCCGGAAATTCACGGCGGATTCGCCCTTTCCCACTGGTGCGGGGACAGCGCCTGCGAGACGGCGATCAAGGACCGGTTAAACGTCTCCATCCGATGTATTCCCTTTGAAGGGGAAAAAGAAAAAGGCAAATGCATTGAGTGCGGCAAGCAAAGCCCCCAGCGTGTCGTGTTTGCCAAGGCATACTGAGCCGGTCACTTAAATAAATGTTACGTATCTCCGACATACTCGACAAAATCAGCGAATATTATCCGGACGCGGATGTTGATATTGTCAATCAGGCCTATGTTTACTCCGCCAAAGTGCATGAAGGCCAGGTGCGATTAAACGGGGAGCCGTATCTGTCCCATCCGCTGGAAGTGGCCAATATTCTTGCGGATATGCATCTTGATACCACCAGCATCGCCTGCGGGCTGCTCCATGATGTGGTCGAGGATACGCATACCACCATTGAAGACATCCAGGAGCGTTTCGGCGAACAAGCCGCTAAAATCATCGCCGGGGTAACCAAGATCAGCAAATTGTCCCTGAATACGGCCCGGGACCGGCAGGCTGAAAATCTGCGCAAAATGATCCTGGCCATGGCCGATGACCTCCGGGTGATCCTGATTAAACTGGCCGACCGCCTCCATAACATCCGAACCATTCATTTCCACCGGACAGAGGACAAAAAGAAAGCCATTGCCCAGGAAACGCTCGACATCTATGCGCCCATCGCCTCCCGGCTGGGGATTTACTGGATGAAGCGGGAACTGGAGGAGATTTCCTTCTATTACACTCAGCCTGAGGAGTATGAACGGATTAAGAATCTGGTCGCCAAGGATCAGCTGCAGCGAGAGCACTATGTGGATACGGTGAAAAAAATCATCGGCGAAAAGATGAAAGAAACCGGTTTGCCCGCCCGGGTGTACGGCCGGTATAAACAGTTCCACAGCATTCACCAAAAGATGCTCTCGCAGGACTTAAGCTTTGAGGAGGTCTATGATATTACTGCCTTCCGGCTGATTATGGAGAGCATTCCGCAATGCTATGAGGCCTTAGGCATTATCCACGCCAACTGGCGGCCGGTGCCCACAAAATTTAAAGATTATATCGGATTTCCCAAGCCGAACGGGTATAAATCCCTCCACACAACGGTAATCGGGCCCTATGGGGAACGCATGGAGGTACAGATCCGGACCGAAGAGATGGATCGGGTGGCCAACTCCGGGATTGCGGCCCACTGGAGCTATAAGGAGGGCCGGGTAACGGACAAGGAAAGCATCAGCAGCTTTGAATGGATACAGAATCTGGTGGAAAATCACCAGGATAATTACGGCGATCCGGATGAATTCCTGGAAAACGTCCGGATTGACCTGTTTCCCGCCGAAGTCTACGTATTTACCCCGCAGGGCGAGGTCAAGAGCCTGCCCCGGGGCGCCACGCCCATTGATTTTGCCTATCTCATCCACACCGAAGTCGGCCACCAGTGCACCGGCGCCAAAGTGAACGGCCGGCTGGTGCCGCTGCAGTACGAACTCAAAACCGGGGATATCGTCGAGATTGTCACCACCAAAGGACATCACCCCAGCAAAGACTGGCTGAACTATGTCAAAACCGGCAAGGCCCGCTCCCGCATCCGTCAGTGGATCAAACGCCAGGAAAAGGAGCGCAGCATCACCCTGGGCCGGGAAATGTGTGAAAAAGCGTTTCGCAAGCATCGCCTGAACTTCCATGAGAAATTAAATTCCCGGGAAATGCAGGCCGTGGCCAGGGAATTCAATTTTAAGACTGTGGATGACCTGATCGCCAACGTGGGCTACGGCAAGATCACCCCGCTGCAGATCATCCGGCGCCTCACTGAAGGCGATAAGCCGAAAAAAGAAGAAACCCTGCTTGATCGGTTCATTACCCGCCGCCGGGACAGGAAAAAGCGGGATGAACAGGGCGTGGTGGTGGATGGCATGGATGATATTCTGATCCGCTTCGGGCAGTGCTGCCAGCCGGTGCCCGGGGATCCGATCATCGGCTATATCACCCACGGATCCGGGGTGACCGTGCATCGAAAAGGGTGTGTGAACGCCATGAAGATGAGCCCCGAACGGGAGATCAACGTGGAATGGCGTAAGGACTCAGAAGGCTCTTTTCCGGTCAAGCTCAAATGCCGGGCCAGGGACCGGCATGGCCTGCTGGCGGAAATCACCGCTGTGATCAGCCAAGCGGACGCCAATATCATCGATGTACAGCTGGAAAGCCTGCCGGATAAAACCGTAACCGGCTACTTCACCATCACCGTGGCCAATGTCGCCCACCTGGAGACCGTGCTCGCCAAACTCCGGAAAGTGGATAAAATCCAGGAAATTCGAAGACTTTAACAAGTCCTCATTTGAGGGGTTTTTCGACCTTGCCGGAGCGGATGCAGCGGGTGCAGGCATTGATTTTCTCCACGCGGCCGTTTCGGACCGACCGGACCCGCTGGAGGTTGGGATTGAATCGCCGCTTATTTACATTATGGGCATGGCTGACATTATTGCCGACCAAAGATTTTTTTCCGCAGATATCACATTTTTTAGACATTTTTATATTCTCCAGAAGCTCTGATTCAAAAACTCATACCAAAAACGCACACTGGATGGCCCAAAAAACCAAACCAAAGTACCCAGCCTCGATAAACCAAAATTTTATAAACGAAGATTCTTTGCTTGTAAAGAATTTTTTAAAAAATTGGGAGAATTGCCTCCCATGCAGGCTATCGGCTTATCGGCGGAGACGGGACGGGCCTGTGTTTTCTCGGCGGGACGGTAACGGGGGATGTGGCCTCGGATTTCTCTGCCGGGGCATCTTCCAGCTCATTGCGGCACCGCTCAATGTATTTGTTCGCCTTATGGTGCAGGAGCGTAAACTCGGATGGATAATTGTCGACGACATTTAAAAAACGATTCAGGGCCGCCTTGTAATTCTTTTGCTTGAAATAAAATTCGCCCACGTAGAATTCATGTCCGGCCAGGGTTCTCAGGCACTGCTGGATATGCTTGTTTGCCTTTTCCGCATACTGGCTTTCGGGAAACCGGTTTTGCAGCCGCTGAAATTCCTGAAGGGCTTTTTCCGTGGAGGTCTGGTCCCGGTCTCTACCGCGCATCCGATCAAAGTAGCAGCGACCGATCTGATAGAGCACATACGGAATTTTTTCATCATTGGGATGGAGCCGCTCAAACTGCTCATAGGCGGCAATGGCCTGCTCATACTCCTCCAGCCGGTAATGCGCGTCCGCGACTTTCAGCTCCGCCTCTTTGGCGAATTTGCTGAACGGATACCAGTCCCTTAATTTCTGATAGGCTTCAATAGCGCTCTTGTAGTCCCCGTCCGAGAACTCCTGCCGCCCTTCTTCGGCCAGCTGAACAGCGGTTTTCTCCTCTTTCGGCCCAAACGCGGAGCATCCGCACACCACCAAGGCCGCCACCAATAAGCACCCAATAATCCGCTTCATGGACAAATTTCTACACCCTGAGTAAAAGTCAACCCCGCTGAGAAAAGGGCTTTGTTAAGCATGATTTTGAATATATTCGGCCGCCTCTGAAGCGGCAATGGCGCCGTCCCCCACGGCCGTGGATACCTGGCGAAGCGGGGTATCCCGTACGTCCCCGGCCGCGAAAACACCCGGCACCGAAGCCTCCATGCGGCTGTTTACCGCCACAAACCCGCGGTCATCCAGCTTGAGATGATCTTTTAAAAAACCGGTATTGGGGATCGTGCCCACCCAGATAAAGCAGCCGTCAACGGCAAGATCCTTGGTTTCCCCGGTCTTGACGTTTTCCATGGTAATACCCGAAACCCCGGCTTGCGAGCCGTTAATCGATTTTAAAACCGAATCCCACACCATCTCAATCTTATCATTCTCGAACGCCCGCTCCTGCAGCAGTCTGTCCGCCCGCAGCTCATCGCGGCGGTGGATGAGATAGACCTTATCCACAAACCGGGTGAGAAAAAGGCTTTCCTGAACCGCGGTATTTCCGCCGCCGACTGCCGCGATCGTGCTGTTTTTAAAAAACGGGGCATCACAGGTGGCGCAGACCGAAACGCCTCTGCCAAAATATTTTTCTTCACCCGGCACCCCGAGCTTTTTGGGCGAGGCCCCGGCGGCAATAATGATACTTTTGGCTGTGACCTGCCGGTCGTTTAACTGAAGCTGCCTGGGATTTTCGGAGAGATCAAGGGACACCACTTCATTGGTTTCAATCTCCACGCCAAACCGCTTGACCTGATCGGTCATGTTCATGATCAAATCGGCCCCGCTCAAGCCTTCGGGAAATCCGGGATAATTCTCGATCCAGTCCGCCACCAGGATCTGCCCCCCGGGCGCGGCCTTTTCAAGCACCAGCACATCCAGCTTGGCCCGGGCGGCATAGATCGCGGCGGTCAACCCCGCCGGACCGGCGCCGATAATTACCAGGTCATATTTGGTTTTAGCCATTATTATAAGCCTTTTTTGATGCTTGCTTCCAGTTTGGACTTATCTGCCATGCCCACGATCTGATCCACCTGCTTGCCGTCCTTGAACACGATCAGGGTCGGAATGGCCCGGATCCCGTAGCTGCTCGGCGTGGCCGGGTTGTCATCCACATTGCACTTGGCAAATTTGACTTTGCCGTCGTAGTCTTTACTGAGTTCCTCGACCACCGGCCCGATAGCTTTGCAGGGGCCGCACCAAGGGGCCCAAAAATCCACCAGCACCGGCTTATCGGACTGCAAGACTTCACTTTCAAAATTATTGTCGCCGACTTCAATAATATTTTCCGCCATTGTTGTCTCCCTTTTTACATTTAATCTTTCGTCATTCAGGCAATGTAGAGAACATGCCGGAATGCGCCGCATTGATTAATCATTGACTAAAATATGGCCTGTCTTAATCTGAGTAATATAAGGGGCGACCGTTAGCTTGTCAAGAAAGGAGAGCACCCACATCCCGCCCGGGTACGCCATAGGCGATTTCAAAAAAATCACCTGAAAAAAATCACCTGAAAAAAAAAATTTGACATATATCCATAATTCGATAAAATTATTTGATTAATTTTAGATTGAGATGCCATTCTTAGAGAGGGTTTATATGATATCACTTGATTTTTCTAAAATGGGCGGGCTGGCACCGGCCATTGTGCAGGATTACGACACCGGCGAGGTTCTGATGCTTGCCTTTATGAATCAGGCCGCCTGGGAGGCCACCCTCGAGACCGGCAAGGCCACCTACTACAGCCGGTCCCGGGATAAACTGTGGGTCAAGGGCGAGAGCTCCGGCCATGTCCAGCAGGTTAAAGAGGTCCGGGTGGACTGTGATAACGACACGATTCTTTTAAAGGTTGAGCAGCTGGGCGGGGCGGCCTGCCATCTGGGCTATAAAAGCTGTTTTTTCAGCAAAGTCAGCAATGGCGAACTTGAAACCACTGAAAACCGGGTATTCGACCCCGACGAGGTATATAAAAAATGAGCGAACAACTAAAACTCGGCATCCCCAAAGGCAGTCTGCAGAACGCCACGCTTGAACTGTTCAAACGCTCGGGCTGGAAAATTTCCGTGAACGGGCGCAGCTATTTTCCGGAAATAAACGACGGGGATATCAACTGTGCGCTCTGCCGCGCCCAGGAAATGTCCATTAACGTGGAAAACGGCACCCTGGATGCGGGGCTTACCGGCAAAGACTGGATTGCGGAGAATGAGTCCGATGTCCATGTGGTGGCAGACCTGGTCTATTCCAAAGTCAGCGCCCGGCCGGCCCGCTGGGTGGTGGCCGTGGCCTATGACTCCCCGGTTAAGACGATTGAGGACCTCAAGGGGAAAAAAATTTCCACCGAGCTCTTAAACTACACCAAGCGCTATTTTGCGGAAAAGAGCATTGACGTTAACGTGGAATTTTCCTGGGGCGCCACAGAAGCCAAAGTGGTCTCCGGCCTGGCGGACGCGATTGTGGAAATCACTGAGACCGAGAGCACCATAAAAGCCCACGGTCTGCGCGTAATCCACGAAATGATGCAGACCAACACCCAGTTCATCGCAAACCACGAAGCCTGGAAAAAACCGGAAAAACGGGAAAAGATCGAGCAGATCGTGATGCTTTTAAAAGGCGCGCTGGTGGCTGAGAAACTGGTGGGCATCAAAATGAATGTGCCCGAAGCCCAGCTTGAAACGATTGTCTCCCTGCTGCCCAGCCTGAATGCGCCCACCGTGGCCTCGCTGTACCATACCAACTGGTTTTCTGTTGAAACCGTGATCAGCTCGGACAAGGTCAGGGATCTGATACCGGCATTACTCAAAAACGGGGCGGAAGGCATTATTGAGTATCCGTTGAATAAAGTGATTTGATGCAGGTCAAATCCGCAGATTTTATTAAAAGTGCGGTCAAACCGGATCAATACCCGCCTGAAGGCCCGCCGGAAATCGCTTTCGCGGGCCGCTCCAATGTGGGCAAATCCTCGCTGATAAACACCCTGTTAAACCGCAAAAACCTGGTCAAAACCAGTTCCACCCCGGGCCGGACCCAGCTGCTCAATTTTTTTGATATTAACGGCAATACCGTGTTCGTCGATCTGCCCGGATACGGCTATGCCAAGGTACCGACGCGAATCAAAAAAAACTGGGGGCCGATGGTGGAAAAATTCCTGGCTACTCGGAAAACCCTGAAAGGCGTGGTGCTGATTTTAGATATCCGGCGCACCCCGCAGGCCGGGGAAAGTGATTTCATCGACTGGCTGCTGGATAACCGCATACCAGTCATTCTGGTGCTGACCAAGGCGGATAAGCTGGCTAAAAACAAGCGCATCAAGCAGATGCAGGCCATCGCCGGGGAGCTGGGCATTACCCCGGACGATTTGATCTGTTTTTCCGCCAAAACCCGCATGGGCTTAAGCGACGTATGGGCGGCCATTGACCATCTGCTGGCGGAGGAATCATTGCCCTCGGATGCCGGCGGGTAGCATCTATTGTTGGGTTTCGGGCCTCAACCCAACCTACAGACTGAAACCCGAAACCTTTTAACCGAGTAAACGTTCATGTCAGACCCAGCATCGACATATCAGGATTTTAAATCCGGCTTTATCGCCATCACCGGTGCGCCGAACGTGGGCAAATCCACGCTTTTGAACACCATGATCGGCAAAAAAGTCTCCATCACGTCGGAAAAGCCCCAGACCACGAGAAACCGCATCGCCGGCATCGCCCACCGCGAAGGCGCCCAGCTGATTTTTCTCGACACGCCCGGCATTCATCTGACCCACAAGACATTCAACCAGAAAATGGTGGACGTGGCCTTTTCCGCCATTAATGATGTGGATCTGCTGCTGTTGGTGGCGGATGCGGCCAAGCCGGACAAAAAATCGGAAAACATGATTCTGGAGCGGCTGCAGCAAAGCCGAAAACGGCCGGTAGTGCTGGCGCTGAACAAAATAGACCGGGTGAAAAAGCCGGATCTCTTGCCGCTGATTGACAAATGGCAGCAGAGCTATCCGTTTGAGGCCATTTACCCGGTTTCCGCCAAAGAAGGCACCCAGGTCCAAGACATGCTGGCCGCCCTGGAAAAGCTGCTCCCCGAGGGGCCGCCCTATTATCCGCCGGACATGGTGACCGATGTGCCGGAGGAATTTATCCTGTCCGAGATTATCCGGGAAAAGGCATTTCAGCTGACCGAAGAGGAAGTCCCTTTTTCCACGGCGGTCTCCATTGATATGATTGAAGAAGATGAAGAGACCGATCTGGTCTATGTATATGCCAAGATCCATGTGGAGCGCGATTCCCAGAAAAAAATCCTCATCGGCAAACACGGCAGCAAAATCCGGGAGATCGGCAAGGCCGCCCGGCTGGAGATGAAAAGGCTGATGGGAATGCCGGTTTATCTTAAACTTTTTATCCGGGTGGATAAAAACTGGAGCCGGGATGCACGGGCCATGCGCCGGCTGGGATACTGATGATTGTTTCGTACCATCCTTATACCTAATACCCACCACCCAACGACTTTTTTTAATATGAGCAAATTCGACCACTTAGATGAAGACGCGCATATCCGGCGTGAAAAGAACAAGGCCCGGGAACTTCGTAATACCCAGTGGTGGAAACGACAGTGCGCCAAAGGCGTCTGTCACTACTGCGGCCACGAATTTGCGCCCAAAGAGCTGACCATGGACCACCTGGTCCCCCTTTCCCGCGGCGGCAAATCCACCAAGGGCAATGTAGTGCCCTGCTGCAAGGACTGCAATACCCGGAAAAAAATGAAACTGCCCATGGAGTGGGACGACTAATTTTTTGCGACGCCCCTAATTTTAGTCCTTGACATCCCCCTGCCGAAACCTTATTTTTATCATTAAAATTGAGCATATGCTCAGAAGCTCTTTCTCAACCCAAAGAAATTTCAACAGATCTATATGATCCATATAATAAGGAGAGTTCCTATGGTAATCGCTGTTGCCAGCGGCAAAGGCGGAACCGGGAAAACCACGATTGCGACCAATCTCGCCGCATCTTTAGATGGCAACGTCCGGTACCTCGACTGCGATGTGGAAGAACCGAACGCCCATATATTTTTGAAGCCGACCGATGTTGAAAGTGAAACCGTAACCCTGCCCATACCAGAGGTAGACCAGTCCAAATGCGACCTTTGCGGCATATGTGACGAACTCTGCCAGTTCTCCGCCATCACGCTGATGGGCGACTATATCATGACCTTTCCGGAGATGTGTCATGGCTGCAAAGGCTGCATGATGGCCTGCCCCACCGGCGCCATCAGCGAGGCCAAGCGCGAGCTGGGGGTCATGGAAAAGGGCCGGTCCGGCCACATTGATTTCTACCACGGATCGCTCCGGGTGGGTGAGGCCATGTCTCCGCCGCTGATCGAACGGGTCAAGGAACAGATCAGCCCTGAGGCGTTAAATATCATTGACGCCCCGCCCGGCACTTCCTGCCCGGTGATTGCGGCCATCAAGGCGGCGGATTATCTGCTTCTGGTTACCGAGCCCACGCCATTCGGGCTAAACGATCTGAAGCTGGCTGTTGAAACCGCCCGGTTGATGAAAATTCCCTTCGGCATCGTCATTAACCGCTCAGATGTGGGCGATGGCCGCACGGCTGAATATGCGGCAGCGGAAAACATCCCCATTCTGATGGAAATCCCGGATAAGCGGGAAATCGCTGAGGCTTACTCAAACGGCATTTTAATGGTTGAGGCCCTGCCGGAGATGAAGGAAAAATTCCAGGCGCTTTATCAAAATGTGCGGGAGCGGATCATTGAAGCAGAATAATTGATATTGGAATTTTCAAATAAAAGAGATTTTTGATAGATATGAAAGAGTTAACGATTATCAGCGGAAAAGGCGGAACCGGCAAGACGAGCCTGACGGCCTCATTTGCCGCGCTGGCGGAAAACAAAGTGATGGTGGATGCGGACGTGGATGCCGCGGACATGCATCTCATACTAACCCCCTCGGTCAAGCATGAAGAGGATTTCAAAGGCGGCCATTATGCCGTCATCAGAAAGGATCTGTGCACGGAATGCGGGGAATGCCGGGAACGCTGCCAGTACGGCGCCATCAGCGAAGACTACGTCATTGATAAAATCGACTGTGAGGGCTGCAGGGTATGCGTTCACTTCTGTCCGGTGGATGCCATTGAATTTCCGCAGCGGACCTGCGGCAAATGGTACATCTCAGATACCCGGCACGGCCCCATGATCCATGCCAAACTGGGGATTGCCGAGGAAAACTCCGGCCTGCTGGTCTCCCTTCTGCGCCAGAAGGCCAGGGAAATGGCAAAAGAGCGGGGCCTGGATAAAATTATTGTTGACGGCCCGCCGGGGATCGGCTGCCCGGTGATCGCCTCAGTAGCCAACTCCAACGGTGTTCTGATCATCACCGAACCCACGCTCTCCGGCACCCATGATATGGAACGTGTCCACCAGCTGTCGGAATTCCTGAACGTGCCGACCATGCTCTGCATCAACAAATACGATTTAAACCCCGGGATCAGTGAAAAAATGCAGGCCTACGCCAAAACCCATAATATTGTATTTGTCGGTGCCATCCCCTATGATCAGGATATGACCAAAGCCATGGTCGAGCAGAAGGCCCTGGTGGAATATTCGGACGGCGCCGCGGCCCGGGCGGTTAAATCCATATGGGGAGAGGTCTCTGATGTCGTTTTCCCAAAGAAATGACGATGACCCCAAAATCCAGTTTGCGGCGTTCGGCAAACCCCTGACAGATGATCAATTTAGCAAGCTGACCATGGATTTTTCCAAATAATCCCATGAAAATATTAAGGAGGTTAAAGCATACCCGATGAAAATCGCTGTGACATCAAATGGTAAAGATTTAAGCGCTGATGTGGACCCCCGATTCGGCCGGGCCGCCAATTTTATTATTGTGGACCCGGATTCGATGGAATACAAGGCGGTGGAGAACACCCAGAATATGAGCCTGCCGCAGGGCGCCGGGATTCAGGCCGGCAAAACCGTTGTTGAAAACAAGGTAGATGTGGTACTGACCGGCAACTGCGGGCCCAAGGCTTTCAAAGTGCTCGAAGCGGCGGGTGTCAAAGTCGTCGTCAATGTCAGCGGCACGGTGGAAGAAGTGGTAAAACAGTTTAAAAACGATGAATTCGGCAGCTACGCCAAAACGCCCAATGTTAATGGACATTGGATGTAAAATCATAAGGAGGAAAAAAACAATGAAAATCGCCATACCCCTTGCCGAGGGCAAACTGGCCATGCATTTCGGACATTCCAAAGAGTTTGCGATTATCGAGGTCAATGACTCGGAGATCAAAAATAAGCAAATCCTTGAGCCGCCGCCGCATGAACCCGGTGTCCTGCCGAAATGGCTGAATGATCAAAACGTCGATGTGGTGCTTGCCGGCGGGATGGGCGGACGGGCCCTGCAGCTGTTCGCCCAGCACGGCATTAAGGTGCTGACCGGTGCGCCGGCGCTTTCGCCGGAAGAGCTCGTCTCCCAGTATATGGCAAACAGCCTGCAAACCGGGGATAACGTATGTGACCACTAGCCCTTGAGCTTCAAATCAAAGCGGGCGCACCTCAGGTGTGCCCGCTCTTTACTCCGGTGGAATCCCTATGCTTATTCTGTTCTATATACTCATCGGCCTGATCCTTTTAATCGCCGCCTTTATTGCGGCCAAAACCCTTCAGCTAAAATCCGGCAGAGAACGCGTCGACCAGGAAATCGCATCGGCAAAGCTCCATGAGCTAACGCCGTTCGGCAGTATTGAAACACTCTCGATCCTCCCGCTGGTCGATTTTTATGCCGCCCGGCCGGATCTTAAAACAGAGGCCGGCGTGTCCTATCTGATTTCTGCGGATGACACAAAAATTCTTCTGGATGTGGGGTTTAACGCCAAAAAAGAGGCCCCCTCGCCGCTTATGCACAATATGGAAGCACTCGGGGTGTCGCCGCAGGACCTGGACATGATTTTTATCAGCCATGCCCATCTGGATCATTTGGGCGGCATGGCGGATCAGAAACAGAAGACCTTCAGTTTTTCCCGATCTGCGGTGGATGTACCGGAGATTCCGGCTTACACGCCGGTGGCCTTAACCCCCTCGGAACGAAATCCCAAGCCCATCCCCCATGTGGTCAGCGAACCGACCGTATTGAAGCCGGGCATCGCAAGTATCGGCCCGATTCCCCGGTTTCTGTTTTTAATGGGCTACACCCCGGAGCATGCGCTTGCCGTCAATATGGCCGGCAAGGGGATTGTGCTCATCATCGGATGCGGCCATCAAACCATTGAGCGAATTATTGACAGGGCCCAGGCCCTGTTCACTGAGCCGATTTATGCCGTTATCGGCGGGCTCCATTACCCCGTGCACGGCGGCCGGATCAAACTCGGGCCGATAAACATCCAGCGCATTATGGGCTCAGATAAACCCCCGTGGAAAGGCATTTGCGAGGCGGATGTCAGAAGCGCCATCTCCGCGATCCAGCGCGTATCCCCGGCGCTGGTCTCCCTTTCGCCCCATGACAGTTCAGACTGGACCATCGATCAATTCCGGCAGGCCTTCGGCGAGCGCTACGTGGATCTTAAGGCGGGAGAAGAAATCCGGATTTAGATCCCATAAGATCTGCCGGATTTAAGGCAGATGCAGTTAAATTGGAAATCCCGGGCTTACGCCGCCCGTTTGGCGTCTATCATCTCAAGCAATGCCTCAAGCCGGGTAAAGGTGCTTTCCTTGCTGTATTTCCGGACATCGGCATGATCCACGTCAATCATAACCGATGGGATACCCAACTCTTCGGTCATGATTTGCTGCTGGTCCATCTGGGTCACCGAGTAGGGTTTGCATGAGCGGTTGCTGGCAAAAACGATCCCATCGATCTGTAACTCTTTAACCGCCTCGCGCATGGCCTGGCTCCGCAGATTCATGCCATGAGGGCAGACATAGCTGTTCTGGGTGCGGGCCAGATAGTGCAGCGGATCATCGTCATCACATTGATACAAATCAAAACTCCCCTCAACGGTGCCGATGCAGAAGGTATAGGTGGCGCCGATGATATTGGCTCCGAATTCCGCAAGGCTGGCAGACATGTCGCGGAGCTGGTGCCATGGCGCGATATTGTCCCAGAACAGGCGGTAGCGCTCGTTCGGCACCGGAAAGTCCCCGGCCTGGACCCGCGCCTCGGTCTCATCGGCGAGCAGCTCATAGTGGGCTTCAAATGCCGGCGTGCCCCGCATGATCAGAAACGGGGCCATCTGCACGAAGGAATCAAATGCGGTGATCCCGGAAGGCCGGTGCCGGGCATAGCTTAAAAACCGCTTCCAATGGGCAATCCCCCGATGGGTATGGCCCATGGCCTGGTGCACCTTTTCCCGGTCAAAGGTCTGGCCGGAAAGCCTTTCAATGGTTTGAATCAAATCATTGAACTGCCGGATGATATAATTCCGGTTCTTTTCCTTCTGCGGCGTGTAGCAGAAGGGCACATCCAGGATAAAATGGGGCACGCCCCACTCCCGGTGATGCACGTCAAACCACTTGGCAAGAAGCGCGCAGTTATTGGTGTTGGATACCAAAAGGTCCGGCTTTGGCAGGCCAAACGCGGGGGAGTCCTTGCCGCCGTCCGCGGCACAGCCGATATCGATCCGCGCATATGAGCAAAGATCCATGGAATAGCCGATCCGCTCGGCCTTTTCACATTGAATCGCGCCCACGCCCTTTCCGGCGTTCATGGCCGCATGGCTTTCCGGCACAGCGCAGACCACATTTTCAAACCCGGAGAAGAGTTCCGCCGGCACATTGATGGCAATCCATACCACAAACGCCCCCTGGGCGGCCCGGGTGTGAAGATCCATATAGCTGTCCCGCATAATTTTGCTCAAATGCGTGCCTGCGTCGGTTTTACGTGCGTCTGACATAGGGGCTCCGTGAAATGGGTATTAGGTGTTGGGTGTTGGGTGTTGGGTGTTGGGTGTTAGGTATTGGCTATTGGATTTTAGTCATTTGTTGGGTTTCGTTCCTCAACCCAACCTACGAATATCAACAATTTAAAGTTATTCCAATGCATTCCGCTACTGTCATTCCGAGGAACGATAGTGACGAGGAATCTTATTTTAAAGATTTCTCGCTGCCGCTCGAAATGACAGTATGTAAAGATTTTGGGTAACTTTTTGATTGAGTTACTGCATAAATGCCCTCTCAGCGGCATCCGTCGCTTTTTGCGACGCTATCAGTCATTATTCAGCATTTCGGCAAAGGCCTCAATCCGGGCGGTCTGCTGGGCGGTCTGGGCATCATCGCCGATCGCCGCTTCGATCATGAGCGTCTGAATCCCCTGCTCCCGCAACTTTTTTTCCAGATAGGGAAACTCAAAATACTCATACTCGCAAAATTTTTCGCCCACAAACACCACGCCCGCTGCCCCGGTTTTCCGGCACCTCTCCAGCAGGGCGGAAAGGCGGCGGTCTCCGGTATAAAGCAGCGTGGGGCAGGGATAATGATTGGTGTAGAAATCCCGGTAATAGGCCGCCGGATCGGTGGCAGCGGCCGGCATGGCCGCGTATGTCCGGTGCAGCGAAGCGATGTCATTTCCCGCGATCCGCAAACCGGACGCCTCGATGGCAGATATCAGCGAATCCGGCGGCGGAAGGATACCGCTTACAATAATTCCCGGTTTATCCGAATTCGCTTCATTAAGGGCCTGTTTGCCCAGCCATCCGGCCAGTCTATCAGGCTGATGCATCCCCGGCGCGGCCCAGGCAAGGTGCAGGGTTTTGGCAAAAAACTGAAAATCAAGTCTTCCCTGCGCCACCGCATCTTCCGCGTCCAGGGTAATCCCGCGGCGCTTTTCCAGATGATCGATGCTTTTTTTAAACGCATCTGTGCTGAAATTCCGGCCAAATTCGTTTTCAAGATCCGCAATCAGGCCATTGATTTCATTTTCCAGATACTCGCCGGCATCGGTTTGATGCGGCGGGGTCATGGGCACATGGATATGAAAAAACGGCACCCGCCGGCCGGCCTGATTCAAGTTTCTTTGGATAATTTCCGGGAGATTGCGCAGCGTATCGCAGGCATTGTACATAAACAGCCCATCCACCAGACCGCCCGCCTCGGAGAACAGAAACTCGGTCATGTGCCGGGCCACCGAGCAGGTGTAATTCTGGAGATGCCTGTCGCTTTGCGGGGTTTGATCGAAATCGCCCCTAAATCCCCAGAGCACCGCCGGCATCAAATCCAGGCTGTGAAAAAGCGCCAGGGGCGGATACAAAGGAAAGCACCCGATGACCGGCCGGCCCGCTTTTTTTAATTCCTTTAGATGGTCAATCATATATGCTTTCGCTTCCCTGTCCTTGGCGATACATACCAATCGCGCCGCATTTTGACAAAGAATTATCCTTGCCCCCGAACTTCAGAAAGCCCCACCGGATTTGGTCTGCCCCACAGCCAGTAAATACAGCATATCCGAGGCCTCAGTCAGGCCCAGAAGCTGCCGGGCCTCCCCGTCGTAAAACGCCCCGATGCCGCAGCATCCCATGCCAAGGGCGGTAGCCCCGAGATACAGGAGATGCCCCAGCCGGCCGGCGCCGATCATGGCATACCGGTACCCCCGGGCCCCGAATGCCTGGTCCAAGCCTTCCAGATTGGTCATTAATACGAAATGTGCCGCGGCATTGGCAAGCCATGCCTGATTTAAACATATGGCGGTCATATTCCCCCGTTTATCCCCCGTATAGACCCGGCCCAATTGCCGCTTTTCCATGTCCAACAGATAAAACCCCGGAGCCATTCCCGACACATTCCCCACGAGGCATCCACAGACGATTTGCGCGGCGCCATCCGGCTGATTTTGAACAGCCCTGCCCCTGGCCCCGCTCACAAGGTTGAGCAAATAGGCGAACTGGGCCGCTGTCATGGGGTCTTTGACAAAGTTTCGCCGGGAGCGCCGCCGCAGCGAAGCTTCCGCATAATCCATTACCGGGGCCCCGGCAATCTGATCATCAGAGGCGATGGCTGTTAGCGGTGTCCAGTCATCTGCAGTCAGGCCCAACACTTCAGCCGGGTCGGCCGTTGATGGGCCGCGATCCGTCAATTTACGGCCGGCCCGATGAATATCCAGAATGGCTTCGTATTCGATCTCTTTTTCAGATACCCGGCTGGCTTCGGCAAATGTTTCCGGCAGCGGGTCAATGCGGGGCTCGGCTGCGGCGCCTGAATCGGTATCTGTAACCGGAATTTTCAGGCCGCCGAGACATCCCTCCCGATCCGGGTTCACCCCCAGGAGTTGATCCGCTGCCAAATCATCAAATGCCAGCTCCAGCCGCGCCGGAAACCCGGCCGCTGATATGGCCAGCCGCAAATTCTCGATCAGGTGCCCGGCATCCATTAAAACATAGCGATACGCCCGGCTGCGATATTTCCACGCGCTTCTGAAAAAGATGCCGGAAACCAGAAACCGAGCGGCGGGAGTTTCATCCTTCGACCCAAACGCCTGCTCAAAGACGCGGGCAAAATCGCCGGTGCGAAGGGGCGCTAATTTGCGATGCTGGAAACCGAAATGATAGACCCCCGCATCCAACTCCGATGAACCCGGCCAGATCAGGTAGAGCTCATTGGGGTAAAGGGCGCCGGCAGAGGGCGCACTGCGAAAGCAAAAATCACCGCCCGGCTGCCGGGCCTTGGCGGTTAGTCCGCAGGCCAGGGTAAAAACCCGGGCAAGCGCCGCCGCACCCGGAAGCACCGCGGCCGGTTTTTCCGCCGCATTTTGGCAGGCCTCGATCAGGGGCATTCGGTAAATATCGGAAGCTTCGGGCAGGGAAACCGTGGTGACCCCCGGATAATTTTTAAACTGGGCAGGCTGACTGGCCCAGTCCAGATAATGCGGGGACATGTTATACCGGTCATAACCGGTAAACCGATGATAGGATTTGACGGTATGGGACATAAAAACCTCCCAGTAAAATAAACGAATCATATCGATTAGGGATGGCAAAGTCATAAGTTCAAGTTCAAGGCGCGCAAATCCCGAGGAATGCAGCGTACTTGCTCGTACGTGAAATTCCGAGGGATGCAGCGCAACGCAGAAATTGGACTTATGAGGAAGCCATCAGTTGCCACCCGGCGGTGCCGGGGTAAACCGCTCCAGCAGGGAAAACATTTTCCGGATCGGACTGGTCAGCGGGCTTGAGAGGGTGTCGACTTTATAATCCCCGAAGGTGCCCTTGACCCGGGCCTGCAGTACAAGCCGCCGCAAATAATCCACCGTATAATGTTTGGCCCAGTTAAGCAAAGGGATCTGATCCAGGATGCCCTCCTGCTTGGCCACGGTGACGATCAGATCGATGGGCATTTGTTTCAGGCTGCCGGCTGAATCCAGGGAGATCTCGCCCTCCATATGGGCGGGGACCGAGCCGCCGGAGAAAAGCAGATCCCGGATCGCGAGCCGTCCCTCATCGATGCGAAAGTCCCCGTAAGCATCGGTCACCGGGCTTTGCCGCGGAAGCTTCAAATCCAGCACGTTAAACACCGAAACCAGCACAGGGAAGCTGTAAAGCCGGCCCCGGCCGATTTTTATGGTGCCCTCGCCCGAGAATGTCCCGGGGTTTAGACCACGGCCGCTCATCTCTATATCCCCGCGCATCACGCCGGACGGCGCCTTCCGGCCCTCTACACCGAATGCCCCCACCAGGCTTTCCAGATCCAAATGCGCCATGTGCGCTTGGGTCTGCCATGATCCGGCAGTCGTATCGATCCGGGTCTCCTTAAAATTCAATTTGCCGCCGTAAGCCCCAACCACCAACTCCGGGATGTCAAGCATACGATCTTTATAGGCAAAATCTGCGGACACCCGCTCCGCGTCCAGGTTGCCGTAGGAGAGGCCATCCAGTTCCATCACCCCCGAAATTTCAAATTCCTGCCAGTTCGGGGCGCTAACCGTTACTCGGGCGGTGCCGCTGGCGTTGATCCTGGTCGCTTTTGGCTGCATTTCCACATGATGCATCAACATGGTCATGTTACCGGAAAACGGCTTGTCCTTAAGGCCGATCCCCTGAAGCTCGCCCTTTACTTCGCACTGTCCGGCCAGGCCCAGCTCCTTCAGGCCGATATCAAACGGCAGGCGGTCATAAAGTTTTTCATCAAGGGAAATATTTTCCGATTCCATGCGAAAATAAGCGTTTTCCGAGTCCTCAGAAAAGGGAACCCGGCCGCTGCCCCGCAGACCGATACCATATACATCCCCGATCAGACTGGAAAAGTGCACACCTTCCCTATCAAGCATCAAATGGCCGCTGATGTTTTCCGCCAGTTTGCCGGCTTCCGGATGGTGAAGCACCCCATCCCGCATATCGACCTGCACCCGCATATTATCCAGAAATTCGGCGGCGCCGGTCCCGGAAGGCCACCACTGCTTGGCCCGCATTTCAATGTCAAACCTTCCGCCGGCGCGCCAGTTTTTCAGCTCAAGCCCGGCCCATTCCAGAACCTGATTATTTACCGGCAGATAGCGCCCCAAGATCGAAAAATTTAAATAGGGGGACTTCCGGCCAAATACCAGGGTGCCGGAGCCAGCCAAAGGGCTCCCGTTGAATTTGGCCCGCACATTGTCAAAGACCACCCGCCTGGCCTCTGATGTCCACCTCACATCCAGATGCGGATCGGTCAGTTGAATGGGCAGATCCGGAAGTTCTGCCTGACGCGCCGCAATCGAGAGATCCACCTTGGTATGACCGGGCTGCAATGCGATTAAGCCGTCAATTTCCGAGCCCTTAAAGCCCGCCTTGTCGATGACATTGCGGACCCCCGCCGGCAGCCGGGACACCACATGGGAAGTCTCAGTGACATCCGCCAGGCGTAATTCCAATGCCGGATTTTTAATTTTACCCCCGATAAACTGACAGGACCCGGCCGCCTCCGCGCGCCCGCCGAGCACCCGGGCCCGGGCCTGGCGAATCACGATACGGCCGGGTGCGGAAAGACTGACATTGGCATCCAATTCGGAAAAATCGGTTTCATACGCCGGCATACTGCCGGAAACGCCGGTCAGCATAAAATCACCGGAATAGCTTAAATCATCGCCCGGCTGCCACCGCAAATAGACTCCGCCCGTGGCTTTGCCGCCGTCCAATTGGGGCCGGTAATGCTCCGGCAAAAACGCCAAAAGCCTTTCATCGGCGATTACCGGCACATCAATGCCGCTCACGCTGGCCCGAAGCCAGGCACACGTCAGAGATTGATTCTCAAACCGGAGGCCTGCCGCCGGAATCTCAACCCCCCCCTGGGCGCAGTTAATCGCTCCATCCCGAATAGCCACCGTGTTATCCGTGACGCTCAGTTTGGCAAATCCGTTTTCAAATTCAAACGGAACCCCCGGATACCGGGCGGAAAGCCCGGATACCGTAATCTCTCCGTTTAAATCCGGCCGGCGGCCCTCGGACGCCAGGTGTATGGCGAGGGTGCCGGACAGAATCCCGGCCATCTCCAGTTTTTCCGGTTCAAAAACGGCCTTTTCTGATTCAACCGCCGGCAGGGCGGACAAATCAAAGCCGTGAAGGGTAAAGCGGGTGTTGATCTCACCGCTCTCCGGCATCACCTCAAAGCCCATGCGTACGCGGTTTTTTCCGAATTCAAAACGCGATGTGCCCGTCACCTTCTTTCCGCCGGCCTCGGGCCAGACGGAAAAATTTAAATTGTTGATCTGAACCGGCCGCGTAAAGACAGGCCATTGCAGTTTGAGACGTCCGTTTTTTATATCGATTTCCGGCTTTGGCCTTGACGGGTCAGGCGGCTCGATTCCGGAGAGCCAATCCACATATTCCGGCGCCATACGGGCATTTAATTTTTCAACGATCACCCGGGTGGGCCGGTATTTACCACGGAGCAAGGACAGCCATGAATGCCGGATCCGGATGTCCGTAAGTGCCAGCGGGGCTTCTGCCCCGGGTTTACCCCTGATTTCCGCAGGCGAAAGCGCCAATTCTTCAATATGGACACCGGATAAAAGGCTGAAATCAACCCCCCGCATCCGGACATCGGCGTTCAGCCGCTCGCCCATGGCTTTTTCAATCCGGGGCGTCAAAAAGCCCGGCGCAGTAAGGCCAAAATAAAGCCCTACGCCGCTGACTACGATCAATAGAATAATAACAACTGCTATCAGCGCCCAGGTCTTTTTCCGCATCATGCAATGCCCTTAAAAATAATATCCAAATTCGATTTTGTTATGATATAGACAGGTTGATTATTCAAACCAGATACCATCTACATCATAATTCCCCATAGCCGTTTTTTAAAGGAGAATTCCCATATTAAAGAAGACCGATGCGATTTTTACGGCGACTGCCTGGTCAAATGCCAATGGATTGAAGCAGACGGGGATCAGGCGCGCATGGCCCTGGAAGAAATTTCGCCGCCGGCCTAAAAATAATTTGATCCGGTAACAATTCCGGTGTATTAAACTCCGCTGATACAATCCGAACAGGAGACCCCATGCCATGAACCCCAAACCGGATAGCCGCCCCCGAACATCCCGGGGGAAAAAGCTTTTAATGCGCCTGTGGGGCGCCCTTCCGATTCTTTTGCTGCTGGGCGCCGTTATTGTCCTGGGCCAGATGGTAAACACCAAGAAGGATCGGCTGGAGGCGGTCAAAAAGGGCTTAAGCGCGCTTGAAAGCATGCAGCTGGCAGCGGGAAAGATCGATACCGTGGCAGCGATTTTAAAAACATCCGCGGACCAGAAAACCGCCGCCGAGCGCATGCAGGCCGAACTCGGCCTCTCTGCCGATCAGGTAAAAACCATTCTCCACATGCCCCTATCCGAGCTCGTCAAGAACCAGCAGGAAAAGCTTGACCGCCAGATTGCCGACATCAAACAGCAGATGGCGGAAAATAAACTTGATATCCGCATGGACCGGCCGGATGTGAATGTCGTGGCCCTTGAGCTCGCCCCGGAAACCATCCGGGACCGGATCAATCTGCCCGGCGTGGTGGAGCCCTGGATAAAATTCAATGTGATCGCCGAGGTCCGCGGCGAAGTCATCGAAAAACATATGGAAAAGGGCACACCGGTCAAAGAGGGCGATATCATCGCGGTTTTGGATAAAAGCGACTACGAAATCGCCCTTAAGGCGGCAAAAGCCGCCTATGATACGGCGCTTGCCTCGAAAAACCGGGTGGAAAAACTATACGCCCAGCAGCTGGCCCCGCGCGCGCAACTGGACGATATCACGGCGCAGGTCGAGCGCTTCAAGGCGGAGAGGGACGCTGCCCGGCTCAATCTCGACCGCTGCACTATAAAAAGCCCGATTACCGGGACCCTGAATCAGCTTTATATCGAAAAGGGCCAATATATTAACACGGCCGACGCGATTGCCGAAGTCATCCAGATGGACCGGGTCAAGGTGAATGTGGGCATCCCGGAATCCGATGTCAGCGCCGTCCGAAGTGTAAATGACTACATGGTCCGCTTTGATGCCCTGGCGGATAAGGCCTTCCCGGCTAAAAAATACTTTCTCTCCATTGCCAGCGATCCGCAGGCGCGGCTCTACAAACTGGAACTCGAAATCGATAATCCGAACCATGAAATCCTGCCGGATATGTTCGCCCGGGTGGATATTGTCAAAAGGGAAGTTTCCAAGGCCCTGTCCATCCCGCTCTATTCAATCATTTCCCTAAACAATCGGCAGACGGTCTATGTGATAAACGATGAGACCGCCCATGCCAGAAACATTCAAACCGGCATCCAGGAAGGCTGGCAGATCCAGGTCACAGACGGCCTAAAACCCGGCGACCGGGTTATTGTGGTTGGCCATCGGCGCGTCAGCGACGGCCAGGCGGTGAACCTGGTCCGGACGGTTTCGGATATGAAGGAGATCATGAATTGATCATATCCGATACAGCGGTCAATAACCGCGTCAGCGTCCTGGTTCTGGCGGTCATCATCCTGATCATGGGATTCTACTGCTACAATGAAATCCCGCGGGAAGACGAGCCCGACGTCACCATCCCCTATGTGTTTGTCTACACGCCTTATAAGGGCGTGGCAGCGGCCGATATTGAAACCGCCATCACCGTGCCCATTGAGAAGAAGCTTAAAGGGCTGGAACGGGTCAAAAGCGTCAAGTCTGTCAGCTCAGAGGGCGAATCCAATATCAATATCGAGTTTATCCCGGGAACCGATATCGATGATGTGCTTCAGAAGGTAAAGGACAAGGTGGATGAAGCCAAACGCGACCTGCCGACGGACCTGGAGGACGACCCCGCTGTATTTGAGGTGAATCTGTCGGAGCTGCCGATCGTGGTGTATTCCCTGCATGGGGCTACCGGTATGGCGGGGCTTAAAAAAATCGCCAATGACCTGGAAGAAGACATCGAATCGATTCCCGGCGTGCTCGAGGTCGATGTCACCGGCGGCCGGGAGCGCGAGATTATCATCGAGGTTGATCCGGATAAAATGGCCTATTACAACATCCCGATCACCGCGTTCCAGCAGGTCGTGGCCAATGAAAACACCAACACCTCGGGCGGGGCCATTACACTGGGCGACGGGCGCTATCAGCTGCGGGTACCGGGCGAATTCAACACACCGGATGAAATATACGGTTTGGTCGTGGACAATTTCAACGGCCAGCCGGTTTACTTAAAGGATATGGCCCGGGTGGTGGACGGGTTCAAGGATGAAGAATCCCGGTCCCGCTTAGACGGCCGGGATGCGGTCAATATTGCCGTTAAAAAACGCGCGGGTGAAAATATCATCGACATTGTTGAAGCCGTGGACCGCCTGATCGATGAGCAGAAGCCGGGGTGGCCCGCCGGGGTCGAAATCACCAAGCTCATGAACAAGGCCAAGGGCATCCGGCTCATGCTGGCGGACCTTGAAAACAATATTCTGTCCGGTCTGTTGCTGGTGGTGCTGGTGCTCTTTTTTGCCCTGGGGGTACGAAATGCCACGCTGGTGGGGCTTGCCATCCCGTTTTCCATGCTGCTCTCCTTTATGGTGATTTATGCCATGGGCATCACTCTGAATATGGTGGTGCTGTTTTCCCTGACCCTGGCCCTCGGCATGCTGGTGGATAATGCCATTGTGATTGTCGAAAATATCTATCGGTATATGGAACAGGGCGTCTCCCGGATCGAGGCCGCCAAAAAAGCCACCTCCGAAGTGGCCTACCCGGTGATCGGCTCCACCCTGACCACGCTCGCCGCCTTTTTCCCAATGGTGTTCTGGCCGGGCATTATGGGCGAATTCATGAAGTATCTGCCGATCACCCTGATTATTACCCTGACATCGAGTCTTTTCGTGGCCCTGGTCATCAACCCGGCGCTCACCGCTTTTTTCATGCGGGTCAAGCAAAAGAATGACCCGGGGCGCCTGGCAACGGATGCGTCAGACATCCAGGCCATGGGTGAAAAACCGGTTCAAATCCAAGGCATTATACTGCGTACCTACCGGCGCATGCTTGAATATTCGCTCAAGCACCGCCTCACCGTGGTGGCCACGTCTTTTCTCCTGCTCTTTGCGCTGATACAGATCTGGCAGCTGGTTATCGGTCTGGAAAAACCGGTGGAATTTTTTCCGAGTGTTGATCCGGATAGCGCCTATGTGAATGTCGATCCCCCGGAAGGCGCGGACCTTGAATACATGGACCGGATCATTAAAAAAATCGAACTGGCGGTGGCCAATGCGGGGGCCGAAAATCCGTCGGCATCTTTTAAAGAGCGATACGCCCGGGCGTATATCCCCCGGGTGCATGAAAAAAGGGGCGGCGATACATTCAAAGGTCCCACGGATATCGACAATATTGAACACATCTATGCCACGGCCAAGAAAAAGGCGGGCAGCTCCCTTTTTTCCGAATATGCCGACAACCGCCTGGGGATTCAGTTCATCGACTTCGAAGACCGGAAAACCCCGTCCGTGGATGATATCGAGGTTATTCGCCAGCGGATCAAGAATATTGCCGGCGCCCGGATCACCGTTGCCGAAGCCCAGGGCGGACCGCCCACCGGCGCGCCGATCAACATTGAGATTTCCGGGGAAAAGGTTCGTGTATTGGGGGATCTCGCCAAGCAGATCCGGGCGATTGTGTCTAAAATCCCGCACGTGGTGGACGTCAAAGACGACTTCATGGATGCCCTGCCATCGGTCCAGGTGGATATCGACCGGCAGAAGGCGGCGCTTTTCGGGCTTAGCACCAATGCCATCGGGTTCGGCTTAAAAACCGCCTATAACGGGCTCAATGTGTCCACTTTCCGGGAAGAAGATGAAGACTACGATATCACCGTCAAATTCACCGAAGGCGACCGGAAGGTGTCGGATGTGCTGCGAAAACTCATGCTTTCCACCCCGTCCGGGCAGATGGTGCCGCTGACCACCCTGGCCGACATCAAATTTTCGGGAAGCCTTGGAGACATCAACCGGATCAACCATGAACGGGTGGTCACCGTCAAAGGGGATGTGGATGAGACCAAAATCCCCGGCTCAGTTGCCAAAATGCAGGCGGAACGACTGCTTGCCGATTTCACGATGCCCCCCGGCTATCATATCAAGTTCACCGGCCAGCACGAACATGAGGAGGAATCCAAGGCCTTTTTGTCCAAGGCCTTTATCATCGCCCTTTTCCTGATCTTTTTAATCCTGGTGACCATTTTCAACTCCGTGGGCCAGCCCCTGATTATCATGACTTCGGTCATCCTGTCCCTGGGCGGGGTCTTTTTGGGGCTTACCGTCATGCGGTTTCCCTTTGGCATCATCATGTCCGGTGTGGGCGTAATTTCGCTTGCCGGCGTGGTGGTCAACAACGCCATCGTCCTCATTGACTACATCAATAAACTGAGAAGCCGCGGTATGGATTTTCACGAGGCGATCATCGCCGGCGGCGCCACCCGCCTGCGCCCGGTGATGCTCACCGCCATCACCACCATCCTGGGACTGATTCCCATGGCCACGGGGATTTCCATCAATTTCCGGAAGCTTTCCATCTCGCTGGTCAGCGAAACCTCCCAATACTGGCAGTCCATGTCCATCGTGGTCATATTCGGGCTGATGCTGGCCACCATACTAACACTCGTGGTTGTCCCCACTTTATACGCGGTTTTTGCCACCGCCCCGGGATGGTTTGCCGAAAAATATGGACTGCTCAAAAAATTTTACTGGAAGCCGTTTGAGACGAAAGTTGAACATACCCCTCGCTAAGGCTAAATTAATATATTAAATTTAGGTATTATTTTCTAACAATCCAGTCATCCCAAAGACGAGGCATACATGCATCTATTTAATAAGGATATCTCGGTCACCCCAAAAGCGCCCTATTTCTTTAAGGCCAACGTGTCCGACAACTGGTCGATTAACGGCAATCCCAATGGCGGCTATCTTCTGGCGATCGTGGCGAATGCCATGATGACGCATTCCGACAAAACCGCCACCCCGATTTTAACCGCCAATTACCTGGCCCGCTGCCTGCCCGGGGAAGTGGAACTGGGGGTTGAGGCCATCGCCCAGTCCAAACAGTTTAACCGGTTTCAAACGCGGCTCCTGCAGGAGGGCAGCGAGAAAATCCGGGCGTTCGGCACCTTTGCCATTGAAACCGATGAGTGCTTCATCAAACGCTACGAAGCCGATCCGCCGGAAATCGCGCCGCTGGATCAGTGCGTCCGGTTTCCCCAAATGCCGAAATATACCCTCTATGATAACATGGATGTTCGCCTGGACCCGATGTGTGCGGGATGGATGGAGAATAAACTCTCGGATGCATCCGAGCACAAGGGATGGATCAAATTTACGGACAACCGGCCGCTGGATATCCTGGCCGTCACTTTGGCGGCGGATGCCTTTCCGCCGGCGGTATTTTCCACCCAGGGCATGGCCGCCTGGGTGCCGACCCTTGAGTTCACCATAAGCATCCGCAACATAACGGATACCGAATGGCTGAAATGCCGCTTTAGAACGCGGTTTATCAACTGCGGACTGCTTGAAGAGGACGGGGATATCTGGGATGAAAACGATGAACTGATTGCCGTATCCCGGCAGATCGCCCAGTACCGGAAAATCGCCGGCTAAACGGCGGCCGGCGGATTATCGGCTGAAAGAAGCTGAAAAAGCCTGAAAAAACATAAGATTGACGCAATTCCGGTAAAATTTCGCGACGGGGGAGCAATTATTTTATGAATGTGATCGATGCGATAAACACGCGACGCAGCATCCGCGGATTTAAAGCGGACCCGGTGCCCGGGGTCCTGTTAAAGGAAATCCTTGAAACCGCCACACGGGCGCCATCCGCCTTAAATTCACAGCCCTGGGAATTTGCGGTTATCACCGGCCCGGTGCTTGATCAGATCCGGGCGGCCAATGTGGAAAAGCTGCGAAACGGCGCCCCCATGGCGCCGGATCATGTGGCCGCGCTCTGGCCGAAGGAGAGTGTCTACCGCGAACGCCAGGTGGAGCTGGCCAAACAGATTTTCAACTTGATGGGTATCGCCCGGGAGGATAAGGAAAACCGAAGCGCCTGGCAGGAACGGGGGTTCCGGTTTTTTGACGCGCCGGCGGCGATCATCGTCATGACCGATCAGATGCTTTCAGAATCCGGCCCTCTCCTTGATATCGGCATGGTCGTGGAAAATATCTGCCTTGCGGCTGTGGCCCGCGGGCTTGGCACATGCATTGAGGATCAGGGCATTTTTTACCCGGAAGTCATTCGAAACCTGGCCGGTATACCGGAAACCAAGCGGCTCATCATCGGCATCGCCGTGGGTTATCCGGACCGGGATCATGCGGCCAACCAGCTTAAAACCCCCCGGGCGCCGGTGGATCAAATAACTACGTGGATCGGATTTGATGAATGACAAAATACAGCCATCCGGCGGGGCGCCCCTTTACTTTCAAATGAGCCGAACGGCCCGGCTGCCGGACCCTTTTAAGCTGGCCCGGTATCAAAAGTCTCCGGATTTGGGCCCGCGGCCGCTGTTTTTCAGCGGCGGCACGGCCCTGCGGGCGCTTAGCCGGGAATTGATCCGCTACACCCGCAATTCGATTCACATCATCACACCGTTTGATTCCGGCGGCAGTTCGGCGGAACTGCGTAAGGTCTTTCACATGCCTGCGGTGGGGGATATCCGCAATCGCCTGATGGCGCTGGCGGATCAGAGTTTTCAGGGCCAGCCGGAAATATTTGACCTGTTCGTCCACCGGCTGGCAAAAGATGCGGCCGAAGAGCGCCTGGCGGCGGAGCTTGCCCGGATGGCCCGCGGCACGCACCCCCTGGTTTCCCGGATACCCGAGCCCATGTGCCAAATCATCCGCAGCCACCTGCACACCTTCCTGAATTACATGCCGGCCTCATTTAGCCTGAAGGGCGCAAGCATCGGCAACCTGATCCTGGCCGCCGGGTATCTCGACAACCACCACCTGCTTGACCCGATTATCTACACAATTTCAAACCTTGTCCAGGCCCGGGGCACGGTTCGGCCGGTTGTCGCCGACGACCGGCATCTGGCCGCTGAGATGGACTCCGGGGAGCTGATTATCGGCCAGCATCAGTTAACCGGCAAAGAGAGCCGCCCCATCGCCTCCCGAATCCATCGGCTCTATCTCTGCCACAGCAGCACGGATGGCGACCCGGCGGAAGTGGAGATAGATTCCGGCATACGCAGCTTGATCCAGTCCGCCGAACTGATCTGCTATCCCATGGGCAGTTTTTATTCCAGCATCATCGCCAACCTGCTTCCCAAAGGGGTGGGCCATGCCGTCAGCCGGGTGCACTGCCCCAAAATCTATATTCCCAACACGGGAGAGGACCCGGAATCCTATGGGCTGGATCCCACCCGGCAGACCGAAATTCTGCTCTCCTACTTAAAGGCGGATGACCCGGAGAAAATCGAGAATCAGGCGGTGCTGAATCTGGTGCTGGTGGATAAAAAACACGGCAGATATGCTTGCCCGATTGACGAGGAGCGGCTGAATGCCCTGGGCATCGAGGTAATGGATTATCCCCTGATCACAAAAGAAAGCGCCCCGAGTATTGCCGCCGACCGGCTGGCCGAATGCCTGCTCTCAATGACCTAAGCTTTGAAGAAAAAATCCACGATCTCATCCACCGCTTCATTGGCTTCGGCCATGGCCGGAGTAAGCGCCATCCAATCATGGAACATGCCCTTCCATTCCCGGTAGCGGATGGGTACGCCCGCAGCCGCCGCCTTTTCCTTAAACCGGCGGCAGTCGCAGAGGAATAATTCATGGGTACCCACCAGGACCAGGGCGGGCGGCAGGCCGGCAAAATCGCCGTTAATCGGGGATAGCAGGTGATGGCCGGGGTTATGGTCCCCGGCGTAATCCCGGCCGGCAGCGATCAAATCCTCCTTGGTCAAAAGCTGATCGAATTTTTTAAGCCTTTCAATATCCGGGTGGCTCATGGTCAGATCCAGCCAGGGCGATAAAAGGGCCAGCTTTTGCGGGAGTGGCTCCTGATTGTCTTTGAGGGCCAGGGCGGCGGACAGGGCGAGTCCGCCGCCCGCGGAATCGCCCATGAGAAAAATCCGATCCGGAGGATTTTCCAGTCTTAATTGCCGAAACACCTGAAGGACATCATTTAACGGCCCGGGGTACCGATGCGCGGGTACCAATCCATAATCCACCATTATGGCGGCAATCCCGGTCTTTTCACACACCCGGGAGAGCATCCCCCAGTGGCATATAATCGGGCCGCTCGTAAATGCCCCGCCGTGCAGAAAAATCAGCTTCCGGCCGGACAGCTCATTGGACGGATGCAGAAAAATGCAGCCCACTCCCCGGATGGTCTCATGACGCATCCGACAGTTGCCTATGACTTTTTGGGGCGGTGCTTCCATCTTTTTCCCTTAGTGCCTCAGTGCCTTTAAAGTTACTTATACGCTCGGTCCCGGGCGCACGGGCCCGGGGGTAATACTTCCAAACAACATTTGACATGCGCCGCTGAATTTATCAATATATAAGAAAAATATAAGAAAAAAACGAACCTATACTTTGTACACAAGGCGGCCGATTTTCCACCGCCGCCAATCCGCAAACAGCTATAATACAGCCCGCAGGGTTTACGAAAGGACGGTTATGAAGACCATTGTCAATATCAGCCTGGCCACGGATAAAGATGACTATGATTTAAACACCCACTTTATGGGACACGACTTCCGTTTGCTGCGATTCGGGGCCAACGGGGATCCGGATAAAGCCGCCGACCTGATTCAGCAATGGGATGCCCGGGCGGATGCCATCGGACTGGGCAGCTTCAAGGCCCCCTATGAGTTGGGCATGACCGGCTTGAAAGAAAAGCAGTCGGAAAAACTCAATCAGCTCTGCAGGCAAATCCACAGCCCCTTGACAACGGGCGACACTCTCCGGGAAGTCGGCCATGAATGGAGCATCCGGCACATCCAGCACAAATTCGGCAACAACTATTTTAATAACAAAAAAATCCTGTTTGTCTCCGGGATGATCAACACCCCGCTGGCCCGCATCCTGTCTGAATATACCGATAATCTGCATTTCTGCGACCCGATCATTGAAAGCGGCATTCCGAAATTCTTAAAGTCAATCAGCGATTTGAAGCTCTACGCCCAGGGTATGCACAGCATCCTGGAGTGGGTGCCCAGCAAAAAATTCGCGGATTATGCATTTCCCCTCAAAAATTACAACAAATACCTCATCTCCAGGGCCATGGAGCAAGCCCAGGTGATTGTGGTGCCCTACTATGGATTCTACAGCTATCTGGAAAATTGCGGACTTAAAGAACTGGGCCGCAAAGTCGTGATCACCTCCACTGCCTACGATGACCGGGTAAATTTCCTCAAGGAGCGCGGCGTTGACCTGATCATCGATACCACCCCGAAAATCATGGAAACGGTGGTGGGCGTGAGCGTGCTTGAGGCCATGATCATGGTCGCTTTGGATAAAACGCCGGAGACCCTTGCCAGCGATGACCTGCTTGAAGTGATCACGGATTTGCGAATGGACCCCCGCGTGATATACCCCACCGGAGAGCCCAAACGGGTCAATCGCTTTGCATTTGTGGTCTATCCGCTTTCCCGGGAATATCTGAAAAAATTCAAACCCGTTCAACTGGCGGCCAGGTTTGCGCCCAAACGCGGCATGGATGCTATAGAAAAGCTTGCCGCCTATTCCCCGCCGTTTATTTATTCCCGGGTCACCGGCATCAAATCCCCCACCGGCACCGAAGCCGAAGGATGGCTGATTGCCCTTGGCGCCACCCCCCGGCAGATGCTGGCCCACGGTCCGGAATTTCTAAATAACCGCCTTTTAAAAGCCACTCAAATGGCCAAAAACATGGGCGCCCAGATCATCGGTTTGGGCACGCTGACCAAGCCATTGGGGGATGCCGGCGAAACCGTGGCCAAGCTCTCGGACATTCCGGTGACCACGGGCAACAGCTACAGTGCATCGGCGGTGATGTGGGCCGCGGCTGAAGGGGTCAGAAAGCTCGGCCTGATCAAAATGGAAAAGGGTAAAAAGATGAAGGCCAAAACCATGGTGATCGGGGCCACCGGCGCCGTGGGCTCGGTTTGCTGCCGCCTTCTGGCCACCGCATTTACCGATATTTATATGATCGATGTCCATCATGCGGAGCTTTTGGCTTTAAAGGAGTGGATTGCCGATGAAACCCCGGATGTCAAATTAACCGTATCCACCCGTGCGGATAAATATCTGGCAGATATGGATGTGATCATCCTGGCCTCTGCCATGACCGAGAAAAATGCGATTGATATTGAGGCCGTAAAGCCCGGATGCGTGATCACCGATGTGAACCGGCCGCTTAATTTCACCATGAAGCAGGTTAAAAAACGGCCGGATGTTTTAGTGATCGCCTCCGGCGAGATCACCCTGCCCGGCGAGCCGGAAATGCGGGAAATCGGCCTGCCGTCCGGGGTTGCCTATGCCAGTCTGGCGGAAACCATTGTGCTTGCCCTTGAAGGCCGGTTTGAAAATTTCAGTGTGGGCCGAAATATTGAATGGGAAAAAGTCAGTGAAATCTACAAGCTGGGCCTGAAGCATGATATGCAGCTGGCCGGAATTTCCGGTCTTGCGGGGCCGATTTCGGAGGAAGACTTCAAGCGGGTGCGGGAAAACGCCCTTAAGGCCCGAAAGCCCGGACAAAAAAAGAAAAAAACATCCGGCTCGAAATCGAAACCCGAATCCAATTAACCGGACGCCCTATGCGCCAAAGCCACTGCAAATGGTATCCGCTTTGCCCCATGCGCCGGTTTTACAAAAAGGGGCTGCTGAGCAAATCCTGGATCGATGCTTACTGCAAAGGAGACTGGCATCAATGCGTCAGGTACCATATGGAAGAGCAGGGCAAATACCACCCGGACTGGATGCTCCCGGACGGCACCCTGGATGAGGCATTAAAAGAAACAGCTGAAAGATAGGGGGATTACATACCAACAGAGCGGCCGATCATCATCCGTGAAGTGGCATTGCGGGACGGGCTCCAGTCCGAGTCCGCATTCGTTGCCACCGAAGACAAACTGAGACTGGTCCAGGCCCTTTCCCGGGCCCGGGTACGGTACCTGGAAACCACATCCTTTGTCAGCCCCACCGCCATCCCGCAGCTAAAAGACGCCGCCGAACTGATGGCGCAAGTAGAACGGAAAAACCTCACCCACGAAGTCATGGTCCCCAACCGTAAAGGGGCCGAGCGCGCCATCGCTGCCCGGGCCGACCGCCTGATCGTATTCGTCTCCGCATCCGAGGCCCACAACCGGGCCAACGTCCGGCGCAGCATCGACGAATCGCTTGCCGACACGGATGCCATCTTCGCACTGGCGGACAAGCACAAGGTTCCCGTAGGGGCAGCCATTGCGGTGACCTTCGGGTGTCCGTACCAGGGACAGGTACCGGTTAAGGATGTGCACCACATCGCCGAGCACTTCGTCAGCCGGGGGGCGGACCGGATCACCCTGGCCGATACCAGCGGACTGGCCAACCCGGCGCAGATTTCCGAAACGTCAGCTTTCTTCAGGGATCGTATGCCCGGCGTGACCTTCTGTCTTCACCTGCACAATAACCGGGGGATTGCCATGGCCAACCTGTATGCAGGGTATCTGGCCGGAATCGATATGTTTGACACATCCCTTGGCGGCATCGGCGGATGCCCCAACATACCCCAAGCCGCCGGAAACCTTGCCACCGAAGATGTCGTATTCATGTTCGAAGCCATGGGGGTGGATACGGGATTGGATCTTCCCGAATTGATCGGGGCCGCCCGCATGCTCGAACGCATCCTCGGCCATCCCCTGCCCGGCCAGGTTATGAAAAGCGGTGTGCCCGAGTTCATGTCCGGGGAAGCGGACTGCGGTGAGCTGCATACATCAATTGAAAATAACCGGAATAAAAGCTATTCTGAATAAACTTGTTTTTTGTCTTGCCCTCTCAGGAGCGTATTCTTCATATCAACAAATATTTAGCCCCGGAACGGCAAAAACTGAGGAAACCAAACTTAATGAATAAAGCCCTTCATCTTCTATTATCGCTTTTTATCATGCTTGTATGCCTTTTTGGGTTCCAGGGCAATGCAAGCTGTAAGACTTTAAATTTTCCGTTAAGGATTGATTATCCGCTGCTCCAAACCCTCATGGTAAACAGTTTGTTTACCGATGAAGGATCGGTACTGCGCCTGGTGGATCCGGCAGATACCTGCCGGCATATTACCCTTTCAGATCCTCGTCTGTCTTGGAAAAACAATCAGCTTCAACTTGAAATGGCCGTCAATGTGCAGGGGGGGACTGGGGTTGGCGACAATTGCATGTTTCCGGTGAAGTGGTCAGGATATATCAAGACCCATCCGCGCCCCTATATCAATCGCCCCAATTGGCATTTGATGTTTGATTGGCAGGACACGGAACTGTTGAAAAAAAACCGGGAACCCGCCCGGATGATGAACCAGTTGTGGGGGGTGTTTGAAGGACCGGTTTTAAAACATCTTAATTCGCTTTCCATTGATTTGAATCCGCCTGTCGCCGAACTCCCGGCGTTCTTGTTAGACATGGCGGCTCCGGAATACCGCGCCCGCATTAAAAAACTTGTCAATAGCCTGAAACCCGGAGAGATGAGGGTCACCCCGAAAGCCCTGACCTTAAATATTTTGGGGGATATAACGATACCCGACCCAGCCGGGAGCAAAGCAGCCCCTGAGCAGCTTTCCCCGGAAGAGATGAAGGCTTTCCTGGATATCTGGGAAACATGGGACGCATTTCTGGTAAATACCCTGCTTTCCCTGTCTGGCGAGCCTTTAACCTCGCAGGAGCGGCAGGTGCTCTTGGATGTCCTGCTCGGCACCCGTTACCGGTTTGTGGCGGAGCTTTCAACAGATAAACATCGACCTAACGACTTTGTCCGCGAACAATTTGTTTGGGCGTGGCAGCGGCTTGCGCCGATCTTAAGAAATCATTTGACCAAAAACCCCGACGGCGATCCATGGGCTTACCTGGCTTTCTTTACGGCCTCGGATGCACTCTCAGTCATGGACAAGCTGGGACCGGCCACGGGAATCGATATAAGCCGGGACGGACTCATCCGGCTGGCCCGAATGGTATCCCAGGACGAGAACTTGATTTTACACTACAAACCCGCCGTTATCCCTATGCTGAGAAACATACTGGGGTTGGGGCCGCCGCTGGAAATCCCCAGTTTTGCTGCTGGGAAGGAACCATTAAAGCTAAACCGAAAGCCCACGGATTTGGATGCGCAGCGATCACTCATATCCGCCGTTAAGAACATGCTGTCGCCTCGACAATGCTGGGCATCAACTCCTGGTGCCCTGCCGGGGATTAAAGAGCTACGGCAATGGCTGCCGCCCAAAAAATCCATTGAGCCTTATTTTCAAAAAGTTAAGGCTATACTTGTTGAAACGAATCAAAAAAATCTTCGGAAAAGCGCCATACCCGCCAGATATCACAACTTATTCCAGCAGGTGGTCCTGGCCACTGCCTGGCAGGAGACTTGTTTCCGTCAGTTTATTGTCGATGACGGAAAACTGACATTTATCCGCTCTTACAACAATACCTCAGTGGGCCTCATGCAGATTAATGAACGTGTCTGGCGCGGAATGTATAATATTCAGCATCTGAGGTGGAATATCCATTACAATGCCAAGGCGGGGATTGATATTCTGGATAATTATTTTACGAAATATGCCCTGCCCAAAAGCCGGACCGTGGCTTCACTCGGCAAAGATGGCCTGGCCGCCAGTATTTACGCCATGTACAACGGGGGGCCAAGCCAGTTCAGCGGCTACCTGAAACGCCGTCAGACCGGTCGATTCTACAAGACGGACAAACACTTTAAGGAAAAGTACAACTGGGTCAAAAACAATCAGTGGGAGCGTTTATCAGATTGCTTGGTAGGCAAATGATAATCGGAAGTTTTTATTAAACCAAAAAGGAGGCGAGAAAAATGTATAAAAAAATCATGGTTCCGCTGGATGGCTCGGAACTCGCCGAGTGCGTGCTGCCCCATTTGGAGGCTTTCATCAATGGATTTAGTATCACTGATGTGCGTTTGGTGCGTGTGATAGAACCGGTTAAACCCGATCCAAGAATTTATGATAATACTTTCAGTGACGAGTTTATCCGCCAGGCCCAGAAAATCTGGAAGGATGTAGAACGACAGGGAAAGACTTCAGCCAAAAACTACCTGAACAAAGTCTCCGATCATCTCGAGCATAAAGGAACCGCGATGCATACGGAGGTTTTGATCGGGAACGCGGCAGACAGCCTGGCCGATTATGCTGACTCAAACGATATCGACCTTATTATTATGGCAACCCACGGATATTCCGGAATAAAACGCTGGATAATGGGCAGCGTGGCAGATAAAGTTTTTCGCTCGGCAAGCGTGCCGGTATTCATGGTGCGGCCCACCACTGTTAAAGGCGGCGTTTAATTTTTTGATGCACTTATTAACCTACTGTTTGCCTTCTTCAGGCGAGCGAACAGCCCGGGATTTTGTAATTTTCCAATAAATTTCGATCAAGGTCCTTCAGAATTAAAAAATACTAAATCTTTAATTTAGCACCGGGAATTGCTGTTGTTTCCCCATTTTTTAGATTAAACGATAGACGATTCAAAAAACCCCTTGTCTTAAATTAAAAAAGGGTTATATTCCTCCCTTCAATCAGCTATCACCCAGACTTTCAGTAGAAAATTATTTGCAAGGAAAAAAGTATTGAAGAAAGAAAATGCCCGATTAAGAAATATCGCCATTATCGCCCACGTGGATCACGGCAAAACCACCCTGGTGGATGCCATGTTTCGCCAGAGCGGCCTTTTCCGGGACGGCCAGGAGGTTGACGAGCGGATCATGGACAACATGGACCTCGAACGGGAACGCGGCATCACCATTGCCGCCAAAAACTGCTCTGTGGCCTGGCACGGGATCACCATCAACATGATCGACACCCCGGGCCACGCAGACTTCGGCGGCGAGGTAGAGCGCGCCCTTTCCATGGCCGACGGCGCCCTTTTGCTGGTGGACGCTGCGGAAGGCCCGCTGCCGCAAACCCGCTTTGTGCTGAAAAAAACCCTGGAAGCCGGGCTTAACATGATTGTGCTGATCAACAAGATCGACAGAAAAGATGCGCGCCCGGAGGCGGTGCTTGATGAAATATATGACCTGTTTATCGATCTCGGGGCAACCGACGAACAGCTTGATTTTCCCTACCTCTATGCCATCGGCAGAGACGGCATTGTTAAAAAGGAACTGGACGAGAAAAGCGACAACCTCCATGTTCTTTTTGACACAATCCTTGAAGAAATCCCGGCCCCGGTCTATGATTTAAAGGAGCCCTTCCAGATGCTGGTGGCGGATCTCGGCTATTCGGACTACCTGGGCCGCCTGGCGGTTGGCAAGGTCACCAACGGCCACGTGAAATCCCGGGACAGCCTGATATGCATCAACAAGGAGAACCGCCAGATCCCGCTCAAGGTATCCAAGCTCCAGACCTACCAGGGCACCTCCCTGCGGCCGGTCGAATCGGCAGAACCGGGCGACATTATTATCCTCTCCGGCATTGAAGATGTGGAAATCGGAGACACCATCTGCACCGATGCCTCGCCCAAGGCGCTTGCCCGGATTAACGTGGATGAGCCGACCATATCCATGGAATTTACCATCAGTGACTCGCCGTTTAGCGGCAAAGAAGGGAAATACGTTCAGGCGGCCAAGATAAAGGAGCGCCTTCTCAAGGAGACACTTAAGAATGTCGCGATCCAGCTTGAGTTGACTGACACCCGGGACCGGTTTACCGTTAAGGGCCGGGGTGAATTCCAGTTTGCCATCCTGATTGAAACCATGCGGCGCGAAAACTTCGAATTCTGTGTGGGCCGGCCCAAAGTCATCTATAAACACGAAAACGGCAGGCTTCTGGAGCCGGTGGAGCATCTGTACGTGGATTGCGAGGCGGACTTCATGGGGATTGTGACCGAAAAGCTATCCATCCGTAAAGGCAAAATGATCAATCTGATCAATAACGGCACAGGCAGAGTGCAAATGGAATTCTCGGTGCCGGCAAGGGCGCTTATCGGCTACCGCGACGAATTTCTCACCGATACCAAGGGAACGGGGATCCTTAATTCAAACTTTGCCGGATACGATGAATACCGGGGCGATTTTCTCAGCCGGTTTACCGGCTCGCTGGTTGCTGACAGGCAGGGATATGCGGTGCCGTTTGCCCTGTTTAATCTCGAGGCGCGCGGCGAGCTTTTCATAACGCCCGGAACAGCCTGCTATGAAGGCATGGTAATTGGCGAGCACAACCGCGAGGTGGATGTCAACGTCAATCCCTGCAAAGAGAAAAAGCTGAGCAACGTGCGGGCGGCCGGAAAAGATGACGCGGTCATTCTAACCCCCGTCAGGCCGATGACCATTGAGCGGGCCATCAATTTTATCCGTGATGATGAATTGGTCGAAATTACGCCAAAATCGATCCGAATCCGTAAAACGGTGCTGCCGGCGGGGCAAAGGCGTGAGCGCCTCAGCCGTTCGGCCTGAGTTGTATGCAAACTATACCAGGCTTTGCATGATCTCCCTTTCTGGCCCGCCCGGCAGAATGCCTTTTAAGACACCCTGAATCACGACCACACCATTCTGATTGGTGTATTCGGCGGTGGCTCTTGCCCGGCCCTTCTCGTCAACATCGGTTATCTCGAAATCACAGGTTATGGTATCGCCGAAATAGACCGGCTTTTTGTAGTTAAACCGCATCTCCGAGGCGAGCCACCCGATCTGTCCGCCGATTTCCGAGATCATGGCCGCCACCAGCAGGCCGTGGCAGACCGGCCCATTGTAGCCCTTGACCGTGGTGAACCGGTTATCAAAATGGACCGGATTGTAGTCCCGGGTGATGTCAGCAAACCGCTTAACATCATCCTCAGTGAAGGTTCGTGTAATGGAAAACCGGTCGCCGGCAGCCAATCCATCAATGGCTTTTCTGCGAATATGCGTCATGCCCCTTGATCCCATAATTCCGTCTTAATCTTAATCTTACTCTGCATCAGGACTATATTTAATAATAAATTTAATATTTTAAGTGGTTGCGCGATCATGCGCCTAAGTGTTTAAAAAAAAATCGACACTTGCCCCAAGATCCGAATATTGCGCACTTTATCACCAAAATCATACAGGAAGAAATAATTTTGTGCATTAAAAACAGGCCTTGCCGGGCAGTCTTTTGTTTAGAGTAAGAGTAAGATTAAGATTAAGAGTAAGACGACTCAAATTTTACTTTCTGAAAAGGCTGCCCTTTCCAAAACTCCGCCGGCGATCGAACTTCACGGCTAATTTGTTCTAACCGCAAAGCCCATCACCACAGTCCTGTTAACGGACAGACAGTCGGCACGGTGGCCGACTCTACGACGCATGTCGCCGTAGGGCAGGCCACCGTGCCTGCCTAAAAAAGACAGAACAAATTTACCTTGGATCGAACTTAAGCTCCGGTTGCAAATGGCGGGCGAATCGGCTATGAATGCTTGAGCCACATTTGAAACAAGACCGTCAATCCGTTTTAAACCCAAGGTGTGCATTTATATGCCAATCAAAGCCGTTATTTTTGATCTGGGCGGGGTGATTCTCGACTCGCCCATGGAAATTTTTGCCGCGTTTGAAAAAGCGCACGGACTGCCGGAAAACTTTTTAAACCGCCTGATTGTGGAAAGCGGCCAGGATGGCCCCTGGGCGCGCCTGGAACGTGGGGAACTCACCCTGGATGCGTTTTTTGACGCATTTGACGCAGAAATCCGCAATGCCGGCGCAGATATTTCCAGCCGCAAGCTAATGGCTGCGGTAAATAATTTTGCCAATGTGAGGCCCGAAATGCTAAAGGCCGTCCGGCAGCTTCGCAAATCCGGGTATCTCTTGGCCGCGCTAACTAACAACTGGCTTATGGATGATGGCAAAACCTCCACCGGCCTGGAGATGCTTAAAGCCGAATTCGATGTATTTATTGAATCAAGCCGGGCCGGCGTGGCCAAACCGGATCCGAATATCTACGAAATGGTGCTCCGGGAACTGGGTGTGCGGGCCGAAGCCGCCGTTTTTCTGGATGACATCGGCAGAAACCTGAAACCCGCCCGGCAGATGGGGATGACCACCATTAAGGTCGCCTCCGCGGAACAGGCCCTGGCCGAACTGGACCGCGTGCTGGGCCGTTCATGACCTTCCGCCAGGTTTGACGGCTTCGCAGAACCTCAAGGCGAATTCCTGCAGATATTTTCCTCAATATATTCCATAAGCTTAAACAGCCAGTAGACATCCACCCCGGCCCGGTGCTGCCGGGTTTCGCAGCACTCAAATGAGCAGACGAATTCGTTGTAAGTTTGGCAGTGGGCCGCGGCATTGATCATGTGCTTTAGATAGACATTTAAATCCTGGATGCGGATCACTGACGGATCATATCCGGAATCCGAGAGCAGGCGG
The DNA here is from genome assembly GCA_034520365.1 of Desulfobacterales bacterium. Taxonomy (NCBI): domain Bacteria; kingdom Pseudomonadati; phylum Thermodesulfobacteriota; class Desulfobacteria; order Desulfobacterales; species Desulfobacterales bacterium. The sequence goes on along the minus strand of JAXHNP010000004.1, from coordinate 34,417 downwards.
TTCTTCCAGCGGGTATCATATTTCGGCTCATCAGAGTAGACATCCCGGCCGGAAAGCGCTTCAACCATCTGCGCGGCCACCTGCCGGGGATCCATCCCGTTTCGCCGCAGCTCCTCCCGCGTGATACCATGGAATTCATAGCTTTGAGGGTTCCAGTCCGTCCAGCCGGCCATGTAATCCGGATTCAGCAGAAAGGATTTAATGGAATCCGGCCCATCCCCCCAGGCCACCTCAATGGGGTAAGAATTTTTCAGCAGGCTGGAGGCCTCGAAATCGATAATGATCATATGGTTTATCCCCTGCCTTTTTAAATTCATTCCTTTTTTTTATCATTTTCGATCATGAATCAATAGGTTAAAATGCATACGGAAAAGCTTAAAACCATTTAACCGGGGAGGTAAAAATGGCAGATCTACTAAAGCAATGATTTTTTCATGAAAGCCCTAATTATTATCTTGCTTTCATTCTGAAATATGTTATTGTAGGTTGAACTCAGTCAGGCCCCGCGGGCAATTGGCGGGGCGGTTTTTTTCTGAAGGAACATATCTTTTCAGTATGTGACATCCTCCAGAATAAAAATTTGAGCATTTTATAGAAAGGAGGATGTGTTTCATGGCCAACGGAACAGTTAAGTGGTTTAACGATCAAAAAGGGTTCGGCTTCATCGAGCAGGAAGACGGGCCCGATGTCTTTGTTCACCATTCAGCAATCAACGCGACCGGCTTTAAAAGCCTGAACGAAGGCGACAAAGTGACCTTTGACATCGAGCAGGGGCAAAAAGGTCCAGCTGCGGTCAACGTCACTGTCAGCTAAATTCTAATTTTCCTGTTAAGAAGGGCATGCCGCTGGCAAACAGCGGCATGCCCTTTTACTTATCCGGTCACATTTCCAGCCCCACACAAAGCAGCAATTTGCGCAAATGGCCGCGGTCATTTGCTTGCAGCGATATCGCCATTCGCCTCGGAAAGAGGCAAGGAGTTTTGTATGAATATTTATATCGGCAACTTATCCTATGGCACCACGGAAGATGCCCTGAAATCCCTGTTTGATGAATTCGGCGAAGTCGAGAATGTAAAAATCATCAAGGACCGTCACAGCGGCCGGTCTAAAGGCTTCGGATTTCTGGAAATGCCAAGCAATTCGGAAGCCGATCAGGCCATTAAAGCCTTGAATGGCAGCCGCTTGGACGGGTTTACCATCAAAGTCAATCCCGCGGACCCGGGCGGCAAAAAAAAGCCCAAACGCAACTCCAGGCGGCGGAACTTCTGATTTAGAAACCAGCAGCATCTGCTGAACGGTTTAAAAGCCCTGTGCTTCCAATTTTGGACGCACAGGGCTTTTTCTTTTTTTTACGCACCGGAAATCACCCCCTGCACTCTCCCCGCATCACGGGGGCGATCCAGAAGCGGCCCGGATTTCAATTCCGGCAGCCGGTCCGTAAAGGATTCGGTCTCTTTTTGGTAAAAAATGCCGATTGGGATCCGATCGCCCCAAATCTGAGTGTTTTCAAGGGCCTGGTGCCAGTCATCCCTCGGATATTCGGACGCGTCCATTTCATACACCCGCTTATTGTAAAATTCGGTGGTGTTTACACGGTTAAAAGACACGCAGACCTGCAGGATATCGATCAAGGCAAAGCCCCGGTAGCGCATCCCTTCCTGGATCAAATAACTCAAGTGATCCATTTTTCCGTTGTAGCCGCGGGCCACAAACCCCGCGCCCTGGGATATGGCCAGGGCCAGTGGATTCAAACCCTCGCCGGTCACCCCATGCGGCTGGGCTTTGGTGACAAACCCGTGGACGGAAGTCGGCGACGCCTGCCCCTTGGTAAGCCCGTAGACCATATTGTTATGCACCAGAAGTGTGACATCGATGTTTCTGCGGATGGCGGCGAGCAGGTGGTTGCCGCCTTCGCCGTAGCAGTCCCCGTCGCCCATGCTGACCAGAATATTTAGATCATGGCTGGCGAGCTTGGCGCCGGTGGCCACGGGCAGGGCCCGGCCGTGCAGGCCGTGGAAATAATTGCATTTCAGAAAATGCGGGGTTTTGCCGGCCTGACCGATGCCGGAGACAATCAGCAACTGCTCCGGCGGCAGATCCTGTTCCGCCAAAGCCTTTTTCATGGCATTTAAGATGCCGAAATTGCCGCACCCCGGGCACCACTTGTTTTCATAATCGCAGTCATATGTCTTGACATCAGTCATTACAGATCCTCCATCATATTTTTTACTTCTGCCGCAATATCAATCGGCATAAAAGGTCGGCCGTCATATTTCACAATCGATCGCTCAAAGGTTAACCCGGTTTGCTCCCGGATCAGCCGGCCCAGCTGGGAGGAAGCATTTAACTCCACTGTGAAAAACCGATCCGCTTTGGAAAGCGCTTTCTGCGCATGCGCTTTTGGAAACGGCCACAAATCCGAAAATATCAGGGCGCCGACATCATAATCTTCATTCCGCAGCATATCCACGGCCTCCCGAATGGTCGCGTCAGTTGAGCCCCACCCCACCAAAAGCGTCTCGCTGTCACCAAAATATTCGGCCGGCGGGGTCATTTCCTCAAGCATGGCCGCAGTTTTTCCGTTTCGTTTGTTCACCATGTGATTCCGATCCGAAATGGCCTCGCTGATGTGACCGTCCTCGCTGTGCTCATTGGCGGTCACCGTGACCCGGGCCTTGCCCCGGCAGGGAAGCGCCCGGGGTGAAATCCCGGATTCGCTGAGGGCGAAGCGCTTATATGCGGCAGGCTCCGCCATGTCCGCATCACTTACCAGGAACCGCTCGACCTGCTCCGGCGCGGTCATGGGCTCGGAGGCGATAAACAGGGAATCATTGAAGTATTGATCCACCAGGATAATCACCGGCACCTGATATTTTTCCGCCAGGTGAAATCCCCTGACCACCGTGTCAAAGGCATGATTGATGGATGTGGGCGCCAAAACGAACCGGGGGAATTCATCCTGTGAGGCGTGGATCACAAACTGGAGATCCCCCTGGCCGGTCCGCGTGGGTAGGCCGGTGGCCGGGCCGGGCCGCTGGGCATTGATCATCACTATCGGTGTTTCGGTTATCGCGGCAAGGCCCAATCCTTCGGTCATAAGCGAAAAACCCCCGCCCGAGGTCGCGGTCATGGATCGGACGCCGGCAAAGGCGCCGCCGATAACCATATTCATGGCGGCAATTTCGCCCTCCGCCTGCTCCACCACGAGCGGCAGCTGATCCGTGAATTCGGCCAGATTGACCATAATCCCTGTAGCCGGGGACATGGGATAAAATGCCGCCAGGCGGCAGTCAGCCGCCAACGCCCCCAAAGCAAGCGCGCGGGCACCGGAAAGCAATTGCCCCCTGGGCGCCTGATCCGGCCAGTCGATCCGCCAGTCGACGGTTTCCTCACGGACCGCGTCATAGCCATTGCGGGCGGCGTTGATGTTGTTTTCCAGCACCGACGCCTTTTGCCCGAAGCGTTCCTTTAACACCGCCTCAAGAATCGATTCCGGCGCCCCCATGAGCGCCAGGCAGGCACCGGCCGCCACCGCGTTGGTCATGATTTTCCCGCCCGCGTCCTTGGCCATCCGGGTAAAGGGAACCGCCAGCACATTTTCTTCACCGGTCGCCTCTGACTGGTCCACAAGAACTTTGCCATTCTCAGCTACTGCCTCGCGATGCCGGTCATAAGTTTCCTGATTCAAACACACCAGGAGATGGATTTGGTGATACGGCGCTGCCACCGGCTGATCGCTTATCCGGATCTGCATGAAACTATGGCCCCCGCGGATACGGGACTCAAAATCATTGACCGCCATTAAATACAGGCCGGATTGGTGGCAGGCGCCGGCCAGTAAATCGCCGACCGTCTGGATTCCCTGGCCGGCGGATCCGCCGATGGTTACGGTGATGTCAATGGACATGGTATTCGCTCCTCTTTTCATCTATTATTGGATAATTTTTGACAAACCGTTTGATGGTAGGCGGATTCCGCCTGAATCACCGCATCAATTTTCTCTGCCGCCCCGCTAAAATCCGGTTCATCTTTTCCAGAGGCGGATTTAAAGGCCGCAGCCAGTTCCTGCCAGGCCCGGCCTGTACCGCGCATCATCTCGGACAGGCCGAGATCCATGATTTCCGGGACGTATCGGGCGGCCTCCGCCAGAAAATCCGCATACATCAGCCGGAATGCCCCGCCCCCGGTCCCCCGCTTCTCGATCACCTGATAGGCAAACCGGCAGGTCCAGGGCCAGTCGTCAAAATTCCGCCAAAGCGGCAATTCCGCCCGCATCCTCTCAAGCGCCCGGAGCCCCATATTATCGGATATATCCTGGGTAAGCGCCCGGCTGTTTTCAAGCACCGCCCCCCGGATCAAACCGGGCATATCCGGCGGCACATGAACCGAGCCCGGAGCATACAAGTTGCCGCGAAGGTCGAATATGGGATTTCGGAAAAACCGGGCCTTGCGCATATCTTCAAATGGGACCAAAAGAATGTCGGAAAACCCGGTATCTGTGATGAAAAATACTTTTTCACCCGGATCATAGCCCCACACGGTGACCAAATGTCCGGGAAAATGCGGGTTGCCGCTGTAATGGGGAAGGTAATAGATATCCGTCTGGATGACCGCCGGGCGGCCGTTGTCCAGATGGCGGCACAGGGCCGCCTCGCCCGCCGCCGGATCATCGGTCTGCTCCCATTCAAACGGCAGGCCCATGCGGCTGAAAAACCGCGCCTCAATATCCAGTGACCGAACATGGATCATCCGGGAGGCGGGCAGGCCCTCAAAATCAAGATACCAGATGCCAAGTCCCGCGCCGAGGCCGAAGCACATGGCCTCGGAAAATTGAACCCCGTGATAATTGACCAGATCCCGGATCCCGGTGCTCGCACAATGGCGGCCGGGCCGGTGGGTGACGGTAAGCTGTATCAATGATTCAAGCCCTTCCTCTGATTTTCCATGGCATCTCGCCATATACGCCTGAAATGCCTGCGGTCCTTTCCGGATTCGGGGCTGCCCGCCCTTCCCCAGGTGGACATTTCGCTTCACGTGTCGAAAACCCGGGCGGTTGAGGCGGTATCCGTATTTGCGGACTACCTCAGCCAGAGCCTTAAAAACTGTTAAGAAGCACATCAAAATTTCGACTGCCGCATATTTTTTTGCACCGCCGGCTGCGTTAACCGTGGAGTTCGCACCGGGATGTTTGCAGCCATATCCTCTTTTTCCGGGTTGGGTCTGTAAATTAAAATGCAAAAAGCCTCTGAAGTACTGAAATAACTTCCAATTGGTCCTTTGATTTTATTGTGCCAAGCTTCTTCATAAGCCGTGCCTTGTCTATTGTTCGAAGCTGATCTAATACAATTTGTCCCTTTTTCTTTTGAAAAGTGCAGGAAACACGGGTGGGATATTCTTTCGTGGCAGAGGTTATCGGGGCAATAATCACAGTCCGAATATTGCGATTCATTTCTTCGGGAGAGATCACCAGGCAAGGTCTGGTCTTTTTAATTTCTGAGCCTATGGTAGGATCAAGATTGACCAAATAAACATCAAAACGATTCACTACCATTGCCATTCTTCTTCATCCCATGAATGCGAAATGTGCTCATCAACTATCGGTTCGTCATCACTCCTTTCCCCCATCATTTTGAAAGCGGCATCCCATCCCGCACGAACGTTTTTGACGGGTCGAATGATGATTTTGTTCTCCTCGACCTCAATTTCAACATCTTCCATAATGCCGGTTTGATCAAGAATGGGCTTTGGTATACGCAGGCCCTGGGAATTACCAATTTTAATTACACGTGCTCTCATTGGATTTCTCCTCCTTCGCCATTCAATGTATACACATTGTAATTACCCGATATAATAAATCAAGTCTTAAATGCGAAAGACCCAACGCCGGAAGTTTTTCCGCCGTCCGCAAAGTGCCGTTGGTTCGCGGTTTCTAATCAAATTTACGGTTCTCATCCTTGACCTCGATCCGGGCGGGCGGGGCCTCGCCCTGCTTATTGACACCGAAATAGACCGTATGGTGCGGGTATGGGATCTCGATGCCCAGTTCGTCAAACCGGTTTTTGATTCGCCGGCGGAAATCCCGTTCCAGGCGCCAGCGCAAGAAGGGCTGGGTCTTGAAACGCGTTCGCACCACTACGGACGAGTCGCCCAATTCGATCAACCCCAGTATCTGCAGCTCGCCCAAGATGCCTGCGTTTATCTCCGGGTCCTGCCGCATCTCGTCTGCCACCTGCTTGACCACGGAGACGACCTCGTCGATATTCTCCCGGTACGCAAACCCCACCTCCACCACCGCATATCCGAAATTCCGGGTCTGGTTGGTGATTGAGACCACGGAGCTCCAGGGCACGGTGTGGAGGTTGCCGTAGATATCGCGCACCATGACGTGCCGAATCGTCAGGCCCTCAACCTGACCGTCATGGCCGCCCAGAATAACCCAGTCATCCAGGTTAATGGTGTTTTCCAGAAGAACAAAAAAACCGGTCAGCACATCCTTGACCAGGGTCTGGGCGCCAAACCCGATAGCCAGGCCGACAATGCCGGCCCCTGCCAGCAGCGGGGCGATATTGATTCCCAACTCCGCAAGAATGACCAGCCCCGTTATTACACAGAGCACCGCCCAAAGCCCGCTTCGAATCAGCGGCAGCACGGTCTGCAGCCGCCGGTCCCATACCCCGCCCAGATTAAATTTGGCCATATGCCGGTACAGCATGCGGTTGATGACCTCCCAGGCCGCATAGGCAATTGTCACCACGAATATGATGCTTAAGAGGCTTGCCAGGATTGTCCGGCCCGGGCCGGTGGACAACAGGACATACATATCGACTCCCCAGGTGAAGAGCAGCCCTGAGGCCAGTGCCAGCCCGAAAATAATTCCCGCAAGCAGCTTTAGCGCCCAGCCGGAGCGTACCCGCGGAAGAATATAACCCTTCACCAGCCGCCAAAAAAAATATACGGCGACAATCAAAAACAGGCTGATGCCCACCCGCTTTGCCAGGGTCAACAGGGCCGTCGGGGAGGTCAGGGTGCTCTCCACATAGGCCGCAGCCTGCTGCCCTGTCTCGGTGATCTCCGCCCACAAGGATTCCGCCAAGGGCGCTTTCTCGGCGCTCTCCTCAGCAGGCGTCTCGCCCGGCTGAGAACCCGCCTCCGCGGACTCCAGCCGATCGATCAGCGCCTGCCGTTTCTGGTCATCCTTTAATATTTCCACCAGCCGGTCGATATCACTCGTACCGCTTTCAGACGCGGAAGCCGTCGGTTGGGACGGAACCGGATCGGCTGCCAGGGCCGCTGCCCCCATCTGGCCGCTACCGGCGGCAAACAGGCACAAAAAAAGAAATGCCAGAATCGTCTTTCTGGCACTCAGATTACGCATTCTCTTGGCTTTTAACATTTTGGTTCCCAACCGCCTTCTGATGTTTTTCATCCCCTGCCCGGCCATTTTTCCGCTGGCGGTCATGACAGATCCCCTCTGCCAATGACCCGTGATTTTGTTGATTTTGGGGTCGGGCCAAGCTAACTTGCTGCATTTTTGACAGTTTAATTCCCAACACAGGTACTTACGGCTTCTATTTCGCTCTTTTTGGCCCCAAAACAATCGATATAGGATCAGTGCCGTTTTGCTCTCGCCATATCTATAATGCCCTTTTTGGCCTCCAAAAGTGCAATATAGCACTCATATAAGCGGCACATTATTGTTAATATCAAATTTTTCGAATCAGTTAACGTGGCCCGACCCCATTTCACCATTTCAGACCCGAGTGAATTTGCTGGTTCGCGTCAGATATACACGCTTTTACGATGACCAACTTTCACAATCCAAATAGTAAGTTCGTCATCCTGAATTGAGTATAATATCCTGTAATTGACATATCGCAGACGATATTTTTCCTGACCACTGAGCTTTTTACACCCAGGCTGACGAGGGTTATCACCGAGAGATTCAATACAGGCGAGTATTTTTGTTAAATCTTTATCCGGTAGCTGCTTAAAATCTTTCCAAACCGAATTTTTGAAAAATATTTTATATGCGGCCATCTTTTTTAAGGCTCTTGATCATTTGTTCATAACTGATCAATGGCTCATCAGCTCTTTCATCAAATGCGGCAAGATCTTCAGCATCCTCGGCAAATACTTCTTTCAAAGCTTCATTAATTATCTCAGACATTGACCGTGATGTTTCAACAGCTTTAAGGCGCAATGCTTTATGTAATACCGGATCTAAATAGATGGTTGAGCGTTTTGACAGTGTCGCCATATTTTCACCTCCAATTTGTTTGTATAACATTATAACATCATAATGCTTAAGCGTCAATCTTTTGGAAGCGAACGTGTGAGCTGTGGAGCCGGGAAACAAGAGTTCCAAGCTAATCTTTAAAGCTATAAACCTTCATCAGCCGATGCTTCGGGAAAAACCGACGGCTTTTCCCGGTCCACCACAAGCGAATGGTTATAACGCCAGTGCAATATGATCATTGTTTTTTTGACATTATATGTTTTTATTTTTACAATATGTACAAAATGAACATTTTATACATTTGAGGTACTTATTATGATTAACAAAATCACAACTGCTGAGGCTAGGAAAAAATTTTCCAACATTATCAATAGAGTCGCTTTTGGGGATGAATCCTTTGTTTTAACCCGTAGGGGAGAGCCGATTGCCGCTCTTGTTTCTTTGAAGGAGCTTAAACTTTTGCAGGAGATAGAGGACCAGATTGACATTGAGGATGCGTGGGAGGCAAAAAAAGAGCCTGGAGAGCCAATCCCCTGGGATGAGTTGAAAAAGGATCTCGGATTTTGAATTATCGTATTGAGGTCAAGAGGTCTGCGGCAAAAGCGCTTAAGAAAATACCACAAGCTGATAAAAAACGCATAGCTGATAAAATCGACAGCTTGGCGGAAGATATGCCAAATCCTGATACAACCAAAATGAAGGGCAATAATCCTTTTCACAGAATCCGTGTTGGAAATTATCGAATAATCTATGAAATCCAAGAAGATGTCCTCTTAATTCTGATTGTGAAAATCGGTCACCGCAAAGATATATATCGCAATCTCACCTGAATCTTCCTTTTTTGCGTTCAATCGCCTGCATCGGCTTGTTCTACGGCCTCGATTATGCCTGCTTCCTGCAATGCGCTAAACAGCTTGCTCCCGACCTCCGCGCAGTCGTCTTGTCCGAAACCCTCGGGATGAAATGCCTCCGTGAACACTTCAGAAACGACCGCTGACGCGTCGAAGGCAGAGTGAATCCGGCCAACCCGTCCGACGATCTGGAGGATTTCCCGATCCCATTCGTCATCGGGGGCACCGCCCTCAAGAAGGTGGTACGGGTCCCACCCGTGAATCACTTTCCTCACGATAAGCTCGATTCGTTTCCACTGTGGCCAGTCAGTCATCTCTCTTCCCGCAGAATGATATGATCTCTTGCCTTTATGGAGCGCCAGCGGAATAGTGGTCAGGCGCATCAATATGTTCGGGCATGAATTTATTAATAGCTTTCAGTTTCTTTTCCTGCGACTGGTTCCATACATAATAGCGGGAATAGGCTTTTTCAAGATTTGGATTGCCTGATTTTGAAAATCTCAGTACTCTATTTTTTCCTTTTCCCCTCTGATAATATACAGTCTGACGTGATACCATATTAAGATCATGAAGGTGAAAGCCGATAATGCGAAGAATTCGATTGGCTTTAGAAAGACTGCCCTCAAAAACTTGTTCAAGATAAGGGACTTGCCCTTTTCGCCACGCTTCATAATTTTTTTTGGAAAGATTGCCCATTTCAATAAGGATGTCCGAGGGGGCAACTACATCTGCACAGGCCAAGATTTCCCCAACCGCCTTCACTACGCGAGGGTAGTATTTGTCCTTCCTGTAAGTATTGACTGTAATTTGCTTCATTTTCTTTCATTGAATCTGAATAGAGAAAGGATATAGAAAATCAGATCAAAAGGGCAATTCCCAGACCCGCACTCCATTGAAATTTTCTGAATCTAGATCTGGCGAATCCATTATCCCTTGATGCAGTTCCACTCTTTTGAACGGTATGTCCAATTTGCTCTCACCCCATTGATAGCCGGTTTTTTTGGCAAATTTTTCATCATCCGTCTCGACTATCAAGTATCCCACCGGTTCATCTGATTCCGAGACAAATTTCAAAGATATTGCTTTCGGTTTCACCAATCATCTCCTTCTGAACTTTTACCCGAATTACGATTTATTCCGGGTCCTGATAGGCAGTGATCTTTTGCTTGGTTTCATTGATCAGCTTGGTGACTTTGATACCCCGGGGGCAAGCTTTCGTGCATTCAAAATGGTTCTGGCACGGCCAGACGCCATCCGGCGCATTTAACACCGACAGACGCTCTTCAAATCCCTTATCCCGGCTGTCCTTATTAAACCGGGCGGCCTGGGCGATGGCTGCCGGCCCCAGAAACCGGGGATTATCCTGGGGGATGGGGCATGCGGAGAAACAAGCGGCGCATAGAATGCAGTTGGTTGGATTATCAAAGGCCTTGCGCTCCTCCGGCGACTGGATACGCTCTTTTTCCGCCACCGGCTCATCATTTATCAGGTATGGTTTGACCGACCGGTATCTTTCGAAAAACTTCTCCTGATCCACAATCAGATCCCGCTGGACCGTGAAATACCGGAGCGGTTCGATGGCGACCACCGCGCCGTCGGATTCCGCCACGTCCCGGACCAGGGTTTTGCACGCCAGGCGGTCTTTGCCGTTTATCCGCATGGCGTCTGATCCGCAGACCCCGTGGGCGCAGCTTTTTCGAAATCCCAGGGTGCCGTCATCATGCTGCTTGATATACATCAGGAGATCCAGCACCCGGTCGGTGGGCTCGGCGGAAACGGTGTATTCCTGATCATAGGGGCGTTGATCGGTTTCCGGATTGAATCGTTTGATTTTCAGGGTAATTTGCATCGCAGTTCCTCCTAATACGTCCGCGGCTTGGGGGTCCACTTGGAGGTATCCACGGCCATGTAGTCGATCCGCACGGCATCGCCTTCCAGATACGCCAGCGTGTGCTTCAGCCACTCATCGTCGTTTCGGTCCGGATAGTCATCCCGGGCATGGGCGCCCCGGGACTCCTTGCGGTTATTGGCGGAGACTGCCGTGATATAGGCCAGATCAAGCATGTTCTGCAGTTCCAGTGTCTCCAGGAGCTCGGTGTTAAACGCCTTGCTCTGATCCTGAATCCGCAGACCCCGGGCTGTTTCCCGGAGTTCGGCCAGTTTGTCGATCGTCCCGGCCATATCCGCTTCGGTGCGATAGACGCCGACATGGGCCATCATTTCCGCCTGCATGGTCTCGCGGATATCTGCCGCGTCAGGCCCTTTGCGGCCGTCGGTCAGGGTTTCCATACGGGTTCGGGCAAATTCCGCGGCATCCCCTTTTATCTCCGGCATATCCGCATCCTTGACATATTCCGCAATCTTCATGCCGGTTCGCCGGCCGAAGACCACGAGATCCAGCAGGCTGTTGGTGCCCAGCCGGTTGGCCCCGTGAACCGATACGCAGGCACATTCGCCGGCGGCATAAAGGCCTTCGTAGAAATTGCCCTGACCGTCTTTTCGCACCCGGCCGTCCACATCCGCAGGGATGCCGCCCATGGCATAATGCGCAGTGGGCTGCACGGGAATGGATTCTTCTGCCGGATCAATGCCCAGATAGGTCCGGGCAAAGCTTGAAATATCCGGCAGCTTGGCCTCAAGCGTCTCCCGGCCGATTTGTGTGGCGTCCAAATGCACGTAATCATCGATTCGCTTGTCCCCCCGGATGCCGTTGCCGGCCTTGATCTCGGATAAAATGGCCCGGGACACCATGTCCCGCGGAGCAAGATCCAGAAGGGTCGGGGCATAGCGCTCCATAAAGCGCTCGCCCGAGTTGTTGCGCAGGATGCCGCCTTCCCCGCGCACGGCCTCGGAAATTAAAATGCCCATCCCCCTGATGCCGGTGGGATGAAACTGGAAAAACTCCATGTCTTCTAAGGGGACCCCTCGCCGGCTAAGAATCGCCGGTCCGTCCCCGGTGTTTGCATAGGCGTTGGAACTGATCTTGAAAATGCGCCCGAACCCCCCGGTGGCGAAAAACACGGCCTTGGCCCGGAAGATGTGAATCTCTCCGGTGGCGAGCTCCACTGTGACCAGCCCGGCGCATCGGCTGCCGTCTAATATCACGTCGACGATTTGAAACTCGTCATAGAATTTCACGTCATTTTTGATGCACTGCTGATAAAGGGTCTGCAGAATCATATGCCCGGTACGGTCCGCCGCATAACACGCCCGGCGAACGGCCGATTCGCCAAAATTTCGGGTGTGGCCGCCGAACCGGCGCTGGTCAATCCGCCCTTCCGGGGTCCGGTTAAACGGCAGGCCCCGGTTTTCAAGATCATATACCGCCTGAACGGCCTCTTTAGCCATGATGAGCGCCGCCTGCTGATCCACCAGATAGTCCCCGCCCTTGACCGTATCATAGGCATGCCACTCGGGCCGGTCCTCCTCCACGTTGCCCAGCGCCGCGCTGATGCCGCCCTGGGCCGCGCCGGTATGGCTGCGGATGGCATACACCTTGGAAAGAACAGCGGTTTTGGCATTTTTGCCGGCCTCAAGCGCGGCATACAGCCCCGCGCCGCCGGCCCCGACAACCACCACATCGAAATCGTGAATCAATTTTTATCTCCTTATTGAAAGCGATTTATTCCGCTTTTGCATAAAGTAACTCAAAAGGGTCCTCAAAATCCGTCCATACTGTCATTTCGAGCGACAGCGAGAAATCTTTACAATAAGATTCCTCGTCACTATCGTTCCTCGGAATGACAGTAGCGGAAGAGTCTGGAATAACTAAATATATTATTTAGCTCCTTGGAAGTTCTTAATCATATTCCTTAAAACATACGGCAGGATTCCGCCATGCTCGTAATATTCGACTTCAACCGTCGAATCCAGCCGCGTGGTCACCTGAAATTCCTTGGACTCCCCGCCCTCGGGGGCCGCCTGCACGGTCAGCTCCTGGTGCGGGGACAGGCCGTCCTTGATACCTTTTATGTGGAAAACCTCCGTGCCGGTCAAACCCAGGGATTCGGCATTTTCGCCCTCCTTGAACTGAAGCGGCAGAACCCCCATGGCCACCAGGTTGCTCCGATGGATGCGCTCAAAGCTCTCGGCAATCACCGCCTTCACCCCAAGCAAAAGCGTTCCCTTGGCCGCCCAGTCCCGGGAACTCCCCGAGCCGTATTCCTTTCCGGCGATTACCAAAAGCGGGGTTCCCGCTTCCTGGTATTTCATGGCCGCATCATAGATGGGCATATTCTCGCCGCCGGGGAAATGATGGGTAAAGCCGCCCTCGACATCCGGCACGAGATGGTTGTTTAACCGAACATTTCCGAAGGTCCCCCGCATCATCACCTCGTGGTTGCCCCGGCGGGAGCCGAAGGAGTTGAATTCCTCCCTGGCGACCCCCTGTTCGATCAAGTAGCGTCCCGCGGGGCTGTCCTCAGGAATGGCGCCGGCGGGTGAGATGTGATCGGTGGTAATGGTGTCGCCCAGAAGTGCGAGCACCCGGGCGGATTCAATATCCGACGACTGGGGCGTCTCGGCGGTCATACCCGTAAAAAACGGGGGATTCTTGATGTATGTGGAGGCCTCCTGCCACTGGTACTGCTCGCTTTCCGCAACCGGGAGCTCTTTCCAGTTTTTATCCCCCTCGTAGACATTGCTGTACTGCCGCTTGAACATCTCCGGGTCCAGTGCGTTCATGGCCGCTTCGATCTCCGCCTTGCCCGGCCAGATATCCTTTAAGTAGACGGGCTCATTATTGGCATTGTGCCCGATGGGCTCCTTTTCCATATTTAAGTTCACCGTGCCGGCCAACGCATACGCCACCACCAGCATGGGCGAGGCCAGGTAATTGGCCCGGGTCAGGGGATTGATCCGGCCTTCGTAGTTTCGGTTGCCGGATAATACCGAAGAGACCACGAGGTTCGTATCCTCGACGACCCTGGCCACATCTTCCTGCAGCGGCCCGCTGTTTCCGATGCACGTGGTGCAGCCGTAGGCCACCAGATGGAAACGCAGCGCTTCTAAATAGGGCACGAGGCCCGCGGCCTCAAGGTAATCCGTGACCACCTTGGAGCCGGGCGCAAGGCTCGCCTTGACCCAGGGCCGGATCTGAAGACCCAATTCTACCGCCTTTTTGGCCATAAGGCCCGCCCCCAAAAGCACCGTGGGGTTTGACGTGTTGGTGCAACTCGTGATGGCGGCAATCACCACCGAGCCGTGGTCCAGGTAAAAGCTTTGATAGGGCCGGTCCACCGGCACCCCTTCCTCGTCAAAGGGCTTTCGCATGACCATCTTGCCATCCAGATAGTCGGGGTCGGTGACAGCGCCGCCTTCCTCCTCCCATCGTTCCCGGCTCACGTCCGGTGGCTGGTCAGCGGCAAAAATCTCCTCAAAATCCTTTGCAAAGGTTTCCTTCATCCGATTTAGCGGAATCCGGTCCTGCGGACGCTTCGGGCCGGCCAGGCAGGGCTCAATCGTGCCTAAATCAAGCTGCAGGGTGTCGGTAAATTTAGGCGGCGGCATCTCAGGGGTCCAGAAAAGGCCCTGTTCGGTGAGGTATTTCTCGATTCGGTCGACGTGGTCTTCCGCTCGGCCGGTAAACTTCAGATAGTTCAAAGTCTCTTGGTCCACCGGGAAATAAGTAGTGGTGGCGCCGAATTCCGGGGTCATGTTGGAGATGGTGGCCCGGTCCGGAAGGCTTAATTCCCCTAACCCCTCGCCGAAGAACTCGATAAATTTACCCACCACCCCTTTCTGGCGGAGCATCTGGGTAATGCTTAACACAAGGTCCGTGGCGGTGGTGCTATCCGGAAGCCGGCCGGTCAATTCAAATCCGATCACCTGAGGGGTGAGCATGTAATAGGGCTGGCCCAGCATGACGGCTTCGGCCTCAATGCCGCCCACACCCCAGCCCAGCACACCGATGCCGTTTATCATGGTGGTATGGGAATCAAGGCCCACCAGAGTATCCGGATAAATCAGGGTTTCGCCGTCTGCCTCAGCAGTCATCACCACCCGGCCCAGGTATTCGAGGTTGACCTGGTGGCATATGCCGGTGGCCGGGGGCACAACGCTGAAATTTTCAAAGCTTTTCTGGCCCCATTTAAGAAACTCATAGCGCTCGCGGTTTCGCTCCATCTCTTTTTCCGCATTGATCTCATAGGCGTGTTTGCAGCCGAACTTATCCACCTGCACGGAATGATCGATGACCAGGTGCACCGGAATCTGCGGATTGATTTTTTTGGGGTCCCCGCCCAGGCGGGCCAGGGCATCGCGCATGGCCGCCAGGTCAACGACCGCCGGAACGCCCGTAAAGTCCTGCATTAAAACCCGCGCCGGCATATAGGGCACCTCGCCCTTGACGTCGGGGGCCGGGGACCAGCGGCTTAAGCCTTCAATATGGGCCTTTTCAATGTGTTTGCCGTCTTCGTTGCGCAGCAGATTTTCAAGCAGGATGCGAATGCTGACCGGAAGGCCGTCCAGATCCACATTGAGTTGTTCGGCGAGCTTTGGCAGGCTGAAATAAGTGTATGACTGGTTACCGATCTCAAGCGCTGACCGGGTGTTAAAGGAATCCGTTCCTTTCATCTAATCCCCCTCAAGCAGCAAGTTAAGGTTATAATGCGATGGCATGACTTTGAATCTATATGTATTATCATCATATTTGCCTGATGATTCAAATGGAAAAATGCACCGATTTATTGGACATCCCTGTGTGAGGATTATATTTAATAGTGATGACAACGTCTTTTTTGAATTTAACTAAAAGCCAACCTGTTGCAGGATCTTTATAAATGAACACACGGGCGGAATCAGACAGCCTGGGCGAAATCCATGTGCCCGCGGATGCCTATTACGGCGCCCAGACCCAGCGGGCCAGCGAGAATTTCCCCATAAGCCGGCTCAAACTGCCGCCGGTTTTCATCCACAACCTGGCGCTGATTAAAAAATGCGCGGCACGGATCAACCAGTCTTTAGGCCTTATAAACGATGAACACGCCCGGGCCATTGGCCGGGCGGCGGACGAAGTGATCGCCGGCGAACTGGACGATCATTTTATCGTGGATGTATTTCAAACCGGATCGGGTACCTCCACCAACATGAACATGAATGAGGTGATCGCCACCCGGGCCAATGAAATATTAACCGGGGTCCGGAAGACAAAGGGCGAGATCCATCCCAATGACCATGTCAATAAATGCCAGTCCAGCAACGACGTCATCCCTTCCACCATTCACATGGCCGGGCTTCGATCCATTCACGAGGCCCTGCTGCCGGCCCTGACCCGGCTGCTCGAAAAACTGAACGAAAAGGCATCGGCATTTGCGGATATCGAAAAAATCGGGCGCACCCATCTCCAGGATGCGGTGGTGATGACTTTGGGACAGGAGTTCTCCGGCTATGCCGGCCAGATGGAGCGCGGTATCCGGCGGCTTGAAGGGCTTCAGGAGCGGCTTTCCAAGCTTGCCCTGGGCGGTACGGCTGTCGGCACGGGCCTGAATGCCCATCCGGATTTTGCGCCCCGGGTCATTGCCATGATCGGAAAGGAAACCGGCATCGCCTTTTCCGAGGCGCCCAATCATTTTGAGGCGCAGGGGGGATGCGATGCGGCGGTCGAGGCCAGCGGCAATTTAAAAACCATCGCGGTGAGCCTTCACAAAATCGCCAACGACATCCGGTGGCTGGCTTCCGGCCCCCGGTGCGGCCTGGGAGAAATCAACCTGCCGGAGCTCCAGCCCGGCTCATCCATCATGCCGGGCAAAGTCAACCCGGTGATCCCGGAGTCGGTGATCCAGGTCTGCGCGCAGGTCATCGGAAACGATACGGCGATTACCCTGGGCGGCCAGGGCGGATACTTTGAGCTGAACACCATGCTGCCCCTGATTGCCTACAACCTGCTCCAGTCCGTCGAACTCCTGGCCAATGCGGCGGACCTGATGGCGGATAAATGCGTGGCCGGGATTTCGGCAAACAAGGAGCAGTGCACGGCAAATATTCAAAAAAGCCTGGCCATTGTCACCAACCTGGTCCCGCATATCGGCTATGACCGGGCCGCGGCCCTGGCCCATAAAGCGTATGAAAACAATCGAAATATCGAAGATGTGGCGCTTGAAGAAAAACTCATGGCACCGGAAGATCTGCGCCGGGTGCTTTACGGCAAGCCAGACAAGAGTTAACAAATTTTTGTTTAAAGGAGGATACCCATGGCAGACAGCAAGGAAATCATAAATACCGGCTTACGAGGTGTCACCGTGGCCAGCACCAAAATCTGTCACGTGGATAGCGAGAACAGCAAACTGATCTACCGCGGCTACCTGATTACCGACCTGGCGGAAAAAGCCACATATGAAGAAGTTGTTTATCTGCTTCTTTACGAAAAACTGCCGAATCCGGAAGAGCTCAAACAATTCAGGCAAGAGCTGGCCAAAAACCGGCCGATTACGGATGAAGTGATCGCCGCCCTTAAAACCCGGCCCAAAACATCGCTGCCCATGGATATCCTCCAGGCCGCCGTGCCCATGCTGGCCAATCACGACCCCAATCCCGATGAGCTGAAAATTGAAAACGCCGGCCGGATCGCCACCCGGTTAATCGCCCAGTTTGAAACCATTGTGGCCGCCTGGCACCGGATAAGACAGGACCAAGAACCGGTGGCGCCGGACCCGGATCTCAGCCATGCCGGCAATTTCCTCTACATGATGTCCGGTGAAAAGCCGGATGAAGATATGACGCATTTTATGGATACCTGCCTGGTGCTGCATGCCGAGCATTCCTTCAACGCCTCCACGTTTTCGGCCCGTCAGGTCTGCTCCACCCATGCCCATATGTACGCGGCCGTGGCCGCAGCGGTCGGCTCCCTGTCCGGGGAACTCCACGGCGGAGCGAACGCCCGGGTTATGCAGATGCTTAAAGAAATCGGCTCTATTGACGCCATTGACGACTATGTGCGCAAAAAACTGGACAGCGGCGGAAAAATCATGGGTCTGGGACATGCGGTTTATAAAAACGGCGATCCGCGCGCCGCGATTCTGGCCCCCATGTCCAAGCGGATGGGCGAGAAGGTAAACAACACCAAGTGGTACGAGTTATCCGACGCGCTTGAGAAAAAGGGGAAAGAGGTCTTCAAGGAAAAAAAGGGAGCGGATATCTTTGCCAACGTGGATTTCTACAGCGCTTCCCTCTATTACGCCATGGGCATTCCCATTGACCTGTTTACACCGGTCTTCGCGATCTCCCGCATTGCCGGCTGGGCCGCCCATGTCATCGAAGAACAGTTTGCCGGCGCCGCCCCCAAACCCGTGCTCTACCGCCCGGCCTCCGAATATATCGGCGAATACTGCGGGCCCGAGGAGTGCGCATTTGTGCCCATGGAGGAGCGGAACTGAGCAACTAGCCGATATAAATCGAGCACTCCTGGGCTACCATGGCGGCTTCCTGGAAGGCCTCGGAAAATGTCGGGTGGCCGTGGACCACCCGGCTGATATCCTCGCAGGAGGCGCCGGTTTCCATGGCCAGCACCGCTTCGGGGATCATATCCGAGGCGCGGGCGCCGATGATGTGAACGCCCAGGATTCGGTCGGTCTTGGTGTGGGAGAGCACCTTGACGAAGCCCTCGGTATCGCCCATGCAGCGGGCGCGGCCCGCGCCGGTAAACGGAAACGTCCCCTTGCAGTAAGGGATCTGCCGCTCCTTTAACTGCTCCTCGTTCCATCCCACGTATGCGGCCTCGGGATGGGTATAAATCACGGCCGGAATGGCATCGTAATTGACCTCGCCCATTTGTCCGGCCATGCATTCCACCGCGGCCCGGCCTTCGGCAGACGCCGTGTGCGCAAGCATGGGCCCGGGAATCAAATCGCCGATGGCATAAATCGAGTCGACACTGGTTTTATAGGTTGCATCCACGGCCACCATACCCTGGTCATTTAGCTCCACCCCCACGGTATCAAGGCCCAGGCCCTCGGTCAGGGGCTTTCTGCCCACGGCCACCAGCACCCGGTCCGCGGTCAGGGTATTTTCCTTGCCGTCGGCTTCAACCGTGACGTTAACCGCGTCATCCTTGACTTCGGCACCCACCACTTTGGTGTTCAATTCAAAATAAAGCCCCTGCTTCTTAAGCGAGCGCAAGAGCATCCGGGCGATCTGCCCGTCCACCGGGCCGGCCACATTGCCCTGCATTTCAAGGACCGTCACTTCCGAGCCCAGCCGGGCCCAGACCGAGCCCAATTCAAGCCCGATGTAGCCGCCGCCCACCACAATCAGTTTTTCAGGCACCGCTTCAAAAGCCAGGGCTTCGGTGGAGCTCACGATGCGGCGGCCGTCAAAGGAAAGCCCCGGCAGGGAAACCGGCTTGCTGCCTGTGGCCAAAAGGATATAGCGGGTTTTGAGGGTCCGGGCGCCGCCGTTTTCATCGGTTACTTCCACCTCGGTTTGGCCGGCAATTTTGGCGGTGCCGTGAACAATCTCCACCTTGTTTCCCTGCAGGAGCTGGCGGACGTTATCGGTCAGGCCTTTGACCACCTCGTCCTTTCGCGCCATCATTCGGGCGATATCCAGATCCATGTCCCCCACATGAATCCCGTGCTCGGCAAATGAATCTTTTGCCATGGCATAATAATGGCTGGAATCCAAGAGCGCCTTGCTCGGAATGCAGCCGTAGTTTAAGCATATACCGCCGAGACGGGCTTCCTTGTCCACGCAGACGGTTTTCATGCCGAGCTGGGCCGCGCGGACCGCGGCCACGTAGCCGCCGGGGCCGGCCCCTATGATGACCAGGTCATATTGTTTTTCATCCGCCATTTTATATCTCCATCATGATACGTTCCAGGTTTTCAATGAACTCCTTGATGCGCCGCAGAAAGGTGACCGCGTCCTTGCCGTCGACTATGCGGTGATCGTAGCTTAACGCCACATACATCATCGGCCGGATGACCACCTCGCCGTCAACCGCCACCGGCCGGTCCTCAATCTTGTGCATGCCGAGAATCGCGCTCTGGGGCATATTGAGAATCGGCGTACTTAAAAGCGAGCCGTATATGCCGCCGTTGGTAATGGAAAACGTCCCGCCCTCAAGCTCCGAGATGTCTAACTTGTTTTCCTTGACCTTGCCGGCAAACGCGATGATTTCGGATTCAAGCTCCGCAAAACTTTTCTGATCCGCGTGCCGGATCACCGGCACCACGAGGCCCCTTTTGGCGCCGATGGCAATGCCGATATGGTAATAGTGGTGATAGACGATCTCCTCATTTTCGATCCGGGCGTTTACCTCGGGAAA
The DNA here is from genome assembly GCA_034520365.1 of Desulfobacterales bacterium. NCBI lineage: Bacteria > Pseudomonadati > Thermodesulfobacteriota > Desulfobacteria > Desulfobacterales > Desulfobacterales bacterium. The sequence goes on along the minus strand of JAXHNP010000004.1, from coordinate 14,070 downwards.
CTCCTTGAGAGCCGCCACCACCGCCTTGATGAAAAAGGACATGAAGCCCAGGCGGGTGTCGTATTTTTTGAAAAAAGCGTCCTTGAACTGGCTCCGGACCTCGGCCACCCGGCTCATGTCGATTTCATTAAAGGTGGTGAGCATGGCCGTATTCTGCTTGGCGTTTAACAGATGCTCGGCAATGCGCTTGCGGATGGGCGACATGCGTTTGCGGGTCACTTCCTCGGCCCCTGCCGGCGCTTTACCGGCCGGTGCTTTTTCCGGTTCGGCCGGGGCTTTCGCCGCGGGTTTGGCTTTCGCCTCGCCGGATTCCAGGTAAAGCAGCACATCGCCCTTGGTAAGCCGCCCGCCCGGGCCCGAGCCCTGGATTTGGGTATGATCCAGGTCATGTTCCCGGATCAGGCGGCGGACAGAGGGCATCAGTTCTGCCGCTTCAGCGGGCTTTTCCTCAGCAGGCGCCTTTTCAGCGGTTTCTTTTTCCTCAGGCGCCGCCTTTTCGGCCGGCTTCGGTTCCGGCGGCTTTTCTTTCGGCCGGACTTCCGCCTTCTCCGCTGCTGCCGCCGGCTTTTCGGATTCTGCCGCTTTGGGTTCAGCCGCTTCCGGCTTGGGCTTTTCCCCGGCTTCCGGCGCCTTTCCCGCCGCTTCCGTGTCCAGGGTGCCGACGACTTTTCCGATGTCCACGGTCTCACCTTCCTGGACCAGGATATGCAAAGTGCCGCTGTCATCCGCCGGCACCTCCAGGGTCACCTTGTCGGTTTCGATGACAAAGACCGGCTCATCCTTTTTGACGTAGTCGCCCTCTTTTTTATACCATTCGGCAAGGATCGCTTCCTTCACCGATTCGCCGACTTCGGGCACTTTCAGTTCAACCTGCATAACACCTCCTGGGGGTCAGTCGATTATGATCCGGACACGGCGTCTTTGACAATCCGCTCCTGGTCCTGCTTGAACACCTGGGGATAGCCCGTGGCCGGACTGGCCGAGGCGTTTCTCCCGATATAGTTGAGCCGGGTATCCAGCCGGTTCCTGAAACGCCCGTCAATAAACCACCAGCCGCCCATGTTTTCCGGCTCCTCCTGGACCCAGAGCCAATTTTCCGCCGACTTATAGCGGGACATCACCTCTTTTATCTCTTCTTCGGGAAAGGGATAGAACTGCTCGATCCGGATTAGGGCAATATCTTTTGTTTCGCTCTCAGAAATCGCCTGGGCGAGCTCGTAATAGAGCTTGCCTGAGACAAATATCGCCTTTTTCACCTTTTTATTGGAAAGCCCGGCATCCAGCACCGGATAAAACCCGCCGTCCGTAAAATCGGCCATAACGGAGACCGCCCGGGGATGGCGGAGCAGGCTTTTCGGGGTCATCACGATGAGCGGTTTCAGGATTTTCCCGACAGCCTGGCGGCGCAGGAGATGGAAATACTGGGCCGGGGTGGTGGGGTAGCAGACCTCGATGTTGTCTTCCGCGCAAAGCTGCAGGAACCGTTCAAACCGGGCGCTTGAATGCTCCGGCCCCTGCCCCTCATACCCGTGCGGCAAAAGCAGCACCAGCCCGCTTCGGTTGCCCCATTTGGTCTCGCCGCTGGCGATATATAAATCCACCATGGCCTGGGCGTTGTTGATAAAATCGCCGAACTGGGCCTCCCACAGGGTAAGCGCATCCGGCCGTTTAAGGGAATAGCCGTAGTCAAACCCGAGCACGCCCGGCTCGGAGAGCGGACTGTTGATGGAATAAAACGGCGCCTGATTTTCGCTGAGGTGGTTCAGCGGGATATATTCCGCGTTGCTCTCAACATCAAACAGCACGCTGTGCCGCTGGCTGAAGGTCCCGCGCTGGCTGTCCTCGCCGCTCAGCCGCACCGGTATGCCGTCTGTCAGGATTGAGCCGAATGCCAGAAGTTCCGCGGCGGCCCAGTCAATGCCTTCGCCGGCGCCTACCGCTTTCCGGCGCTTGTCATGAAGCTTCTGAAGCTTTTTATGCAGGTGAAAGTCTTCGGGCAGCTGAACGAGTTTTTCGGAGATCTCCAGCAGTGCATCCTTTTCAACCGGGGTATCCGTTGAAAACCCTTCAGCCGGCGCGGTTTTATCGGTTTTTCCGGCCGTTTTATCGGACTTTCCGGCGGCCTGCTTTTCCTCTTTTGCCGTGTCAAACGCGGCCTGCAGGCAGTCATTGATATCCGACTCAATCTTTTCGCGCGCTTCATTGGAAATCATTCCGTCGCCGGCGAGCTGCCCCGCGTAGATTTCATCCAGCGAGGGCCGCGCCTTGATGCGCCCATACATCTCAGGCTGGGTGAAATAGGGCTCATCCCCCTCATTGTGCCCGTAGCGGCGGTAGCCCACCACGTCGATCACCACGTCCTTTCCGAATTTCATCCGGTAGTCGCAGGCGAGCTTGGTGATATGGATCACCGCCTCCGGGTCCTCGCCGTGCACGTGAAAAATGGGGACCATGTATCCCTTGGCGATATCGGTGGAATAGCGCGTGGAGCGGGCGTCCTCGGGCAGCGTGGTATAGCCGATCTGATTGTTGATGATGATATGGATGGTTCCGCCGGTGCGATAGCCGTCCAGCTGGGCCATGTTAAGCGTCTCCGCCACAATGCCCTGACCGGCAAAGGCCGCATCCCCGTGCAGGAGCACCGGCATGGCGCTATGGTGGCTGCCGTTTTCCCGGGTATCCAGAAGCGCCCGGACCATGCCGACGACCACGGGATTCACCGACTCCAGGTGACTGGGATTGCTCGGCAGCGTCACCCCGATTTCCGCGCCGGTTTTTGTTTTGATTGTGGCGCTGTGCCCCTTGTGGTATTTCACGTCGCCCGCGCCCACCTCGGCATCCGGGTTGTACTGATTTTCAAAATCCCGGAATATATCCTCATAGAGCTTGCCGAGGATGTTGGTCTCCACGTTCAAACGGCCGCGGTGGGCCATGCCGATCACGATATCCGTGCAGTCGTAGCCCGCCGCATGATTGAAAAGGCTGTCGATCATGGGGATGATCGCATCCGCGCCTTCCAGGGAAAACCGCTTCTGGCCCAGGTATTTCTTATGAATAAACTGCTCAAACCGCCTTGCCTGGCTGAGCTTGTTTAAAATCCTTACCTTTTCATCGGTGTCCAGGCTCGGCCGGTTGCTTACGGATTCCATCCGCTCGCGCAGCCATTCCCGTTCATCCGGGTCCTGCAGGTGCATATACTCAACGCCCACGGACCGGCAGTAGGTCTGCCGCAGCCACTGCAGGATCTCCTTTAGGGTCATGGTCCGGGTTTCGCCGACCCCCGGCACGTAGAACGCGGTATCCATGTCCGCATCTGCCAGGCCGAAGGCGGAAGGCTCCAGTAAAGGATGGGAAGTTGGACACGCCACCAGGGGATCCAGACAGGAGAGGAGATGCCCGATATCCCGGTACCGGTAGACCAGGGCCTCCACCCGGGACTGCTTTCTGACCATATCCTCATCGCAGGTCATCTCTTCGGCCGACGCCTGCGGCCGTTCATAGCCCAGCTCAAAACCCTGAAAGAAAAACTGCCACTCCCGGCTCACCTGTTCCGGGTCATTTTTCCAGCGTTCATACTGGGATTCAATATATTCAGCGCTCCATGGCCCTGCGTATGTCATTTAATACTTTCCTCCTCTCTCCCTGCTTTCCTTTGCACAGCGCCCTTGCCTGCCGCTCCGCGCGATAGGAGCTGCGGACCAGGGGGCCGGCCTCCACCCATGAAAACCCCATATCCTTCGTCCTGGCTTTCAATGATTCAAACTCGGCCGGCGGGTAATACCGCCGCACCGGGAGATGGGCCGGCCCCGGCCTCAGATACTGGCCCAGGGTTAAAATATCCACTCCGGCCGCGCGGATCTGCGCGCTTGTTTCAAGAAGTTCGCTTTCCGTCTCCCCCAGCCCCAGCATGATGCCGGATTTGGTTATCATTTCCGGGTCGATCGTTTTTGCATTTTTCAAAAGCGTCAGGGACTGCTGATAATCCGCTTTCGGCCGGGCCCGGGGATAAAGCCTTGGGACGGTTTCAACGTTATGGCCTAAAATATCCGGTCCAGCCGCCATGACGCTATCAAGGGCCGATCGGCTGCCCTGAAAATCGGGGATCAGGACCTCAACCGTTGTTTCCGGTACTAATCTGGGGATGGCGGCAATAGTTTCCGCAAACAGACCGGCCCCGCCGTCGGACAGATCATCCCGGGTCACCGAGGTAATCACCGCATGCTTGAGTCCCATACTTCGAACCGCTTCCGCCACCCGCCGCGGCTCGTCCGGATCCGGCGGTTCCGGTTGATCGCCCACCGCACAGAAACGGCAGTTGCGCGTGCACCCATCACCCAGAATCATAAACGTGGCATGCCCCATCTGCCAGCATTCGCCGATATTCGGGCAAAGCGCGGATTCACAAACGGTATGCAGCAGCTTGCGATGTTTTAAATCCCGAACAGCATCGTAAGCCGCTCCACTCGGCAGGCGGACCCGGATCCAGGCCGGTTTAGCCGGTTCACCGAAGTCTTTAACATCTGAATACATCTCAGACACCCGGGCTTATTCAATTATATCCCAAAAATTAATAATACTTAGTATTACGGCATTCCTGTGAGCTGTCAAATAAAGGGAGCCTTAATCATTCAGCGACCAGTCATAATCCAGGTATTTTAACAAGGCTGCTCGGATGATAATTTTTTTCATGTCCCCCTCCCGTAAAAGTATTACTCAAGAATCAATGAATTCGGATGCCTGTCCTGCCACTCCCCCCATTCGGTATCGGTTGACGGCAATTTTTCAAGCCACCGTTCAAAGTATTCGCCCTGGATGCCCTTCAGGCCTTTTCTGTAAGGGTACCAGAGCGTTCCGGTTTCCCGGTCGTATAGGACGAACACATCATCATAGGTCCATCCGGACGGGGCGATGGTCAACGTCTGGCCGTCGATCCGGCGGCTGTACACAGCCGCTAAATCCGCCAGCGGTCAGTAACCCACCGCTATAGGGGCGCCGCCGATGTATGCTATATTGATTGTCCCGTCCCGGTATCCTTGCCTTTCGGCAGCAATGCCGGGGGTCGGATTTTTGGATTGTGCCGGTCAGGCTAATGATAATGCGGGCGCAGTGCCGCGATGGCGTCCGTCTGGCTCTCAAGCCCGCCCTCTGAAATCCACCGGTGGGTGCTGCTTTCAGCCCGGTCTATCAGCTCGCTTGTGCGCGAAAAATTAAAAATCGATACATCCAGCGGACACAACGGCGGCAGCACGATGATCTCATAATCTCGGCTGTAATTTTCAATATCCACGACCAGCCGCTGGGATGTCGCCAGGTTCAGCGTCTGCATGGCCATTTCGATCAGTCGTTTGGGCGGCCGCTTCAACGCACAGCTCATGCCTGTTGGGAAAACAATAATGCGCTCTGCCCCCTTGGCCACGGCAACGGAAATCGGCGTATTATTGGTCACACTGCCGTCCACCAGATAATGATTGCCGATTTTTACCGGCGGAAACACCGTGGGTATAGCGGAACCGGCAAGCAATGCCGAGACAATCGATCCCCGCGATAAAGACACCTCGATGCCGGTAAACAAATCCGTGGCCACGATATGACAGGGCAGCTGCAAGTCTTCCAGCAATTCCCGGTTTACGTTGGATTCGATCAAGTGGCGAAGCGGTTTCGGCGAGCAGATATACTCCCGCCACAAGAAGAGGCCCAAGAGGCCGGTGATGGTTGCCACCTGAAATACATCGCTTCGCTTAATGCCCTTCCAGATGTTTTCGAGCCGCAGCGCCCCTTCGTAGGTTGGGTCAGAGGCAAAAAACCCCGCGTTAATCGCCCCGACAGAGGCGCCAACCAGCATGTCCGCAAAAACTCCGGCCTCGGTCACGGCCTTCAGCATGCCGACCTGAACCGCCCCCAAACTGCCGCCGCCGGCAAAAACAAACGCTGTTTTCATGAAAAAACCGATCCTTTTTTCAGCTGTTTTGCTGGCGGACAAGCTCCGCCACCAGCCCGGTCCAGCCGGTTTGATGCCCGGCGCCCAGGCCCGCCCCGTTATCAGCGTGAAAATACTCCGGGAAAAACAATAGATCCCGCCATTGGGGATCTTTCTGAAACAAATGATTGCCCCCGAATATCGGCCGCCGGCCGTCAGCGTCCTGCTGAAACAGGCGAATCAGCCGATTGGACAATTCCTCCGCGACCTGTTTTAAGGTCAGCATCCGGTCCGAGCCCGTGGGAAAGGCCACTTTGAATTCATCCCCATAATAGAGGTGATACTTCTGCAGGGCTTCGATGATCAGGAAGTTGATCGGAAACCAGATGGGACCCCGCCAGTTGGAGTTGCCACCGAAGAGCCCGCTTTCGGATTCCGCCGGCTGGTAATTGATCTCCTGGGTCCGGCCGCCGATGTCCAACCGGTAGGGCTGTTTTTCATGAACCTTTGACAGGGACCGAATCCCGTAAGGGGAAAGAAATTCCGCTTCATCCAGCAGGTAGGCCAGAATGCTGATCAATTTCTCCCGGGTGACGATGGACAGAATCCGGCGCTCCCCCACGCCCGGGCTTTTGACGCAGGCCATATGCCCCTGGTCCCGCAAATAGATCCTGTTTTCAAAAAACCACAGCATGCGGCGCTTGAAATCCGGCAGGCGGTCCAGCTGCCCGGCATCCAGAATTTCCACCGCGATCAATGGCATCAGCCCCACCATGGACCGGACCTTTAGTGGAACCACCCGGTTGTCCGGCAGATGGAGCGCATCATAGAAAAATCCGTCCTCCGGGTCCCACAGGCTCATGCCGTGCCGGACTTCCGCGGTCATGGCGCGGGCGATGCGCAGAAAATGTTCGAAAAATTTAGTGGCCGTTGTCTGATAGACCGGGTTGGTTTCAGAAAGGGTCAGGGCCATTTTGATCATGCCCAGGCAGTAAAACCCCATCCAGGCCGTGGCATCGGATTGATCCAGGTGGCCACCCGCGGGCACCGGCTGGCTCCGGTCAAACACACTGATATTGTCCAGCCCCAGAAAACCGCCCTGGAAAATATTGTGGCCCTCCGCGTCCTTCTTGTTCACCCACCAGGTGAAATTAAGCAGCATTTTATGGTAAATGTCTTCCAGGAAGGAAACATCCGATCGACCTGAGCGCTCCTGTTCCATTTCATAGACCCGCATGGCCGCCCAGGCGTGAACCGGGGGATTGACATCGCCGAAGCTCCATTCATAAGCCGGGAGCTGGCCGTTGGGGTGCATGTACCACTCCCGGGCCAAAAGCGCCAGCTGGCGCTTGGCAAACGCCGCATCCACCATTGCCAGGGGGATACAGTGAAACGCCAAATCCCAGCTCGCATACCACGGGTATTCCCATTTGTCCGGCATGGAAATAATATCGAAATTCTGAAGATGCGTCCAGTCGCTGTTCCGGGCCCGTACGCGACCTTCCGGCACCGCGGCCATCGCCGGATCCCCGAGCAGCCACTGTTCAATATCAAAGTAATAGAACTGCTTACTCCAGAGCATGCCGGCCAGGGCCTTACGGGATATATCGGCTGCATCCGTGCCCGAGAACTGCGGCATCAATGTGTCGTAAAACGCATCCGCCTCGGTACGGCGCATTTCCAAAATTTCTTCGACATCCGCAAATGGCCGGTTTTTTTCTTCATTGCAGAGACGAAGCAGAAAGGTCTGTGAAGCCCCGCTTTCAAGCCGGGCCCGGTAATGGGCGGCGCATTTGGTTCCGGCTTGATCCGGGTTGACCGCCTGGCGGTCCCCTTGAATCAGGTACCGGTTAAAGGCATCTTTAACAAACGGCCCCGAATTTTCGGTGTCAAAAAGCCGCTCATTGTTGGTTTCGTTTTCCGTAAACAGAATTTCCGGGGCATCTTGCGCATAGAAAAAATACTCACCGGCAGCCGGATGCTCGGCCGCCACCGCGACTGCCCCCGACGGACCGGGAACTTCTTTTAAAACCGGCTTTTGGGGGACATCCTTCATGGGACCGGCTTCATAGCCCCAGGACCAGGTATTTCGGAACCAGAGCGTCGGCATGATATGACAATCCGCCGGGTCCGGTCCGCGGTTGATAACCGTGATCCGGGACAGGATGTCCTCCGGACCGGCCTTGGCATACTCCACGAACACATCGAAAGACCTGTTTTCATTAAAAACCCCGGTATCACAGAGCTCGTATTCGAAATCCTGCGGCCCCCGCTTCCGGTTCTCTTCGACCAGATCCGAGTATGGAAAGGGGGCCTGGGGATACTTGTAAAGCATTTTCATGTAGCTGTGGGTCGGCGTGTTGTCCAGGTAGAAATAGTATTCCTTGACATCCTCGCCGTGATTGCCCTCATGGCCGTTTAAACCGAAGAGCCGCTCCTTTAGTATCGGATCTTTTCCGTTCCACAAGGCAAGGGCCAAACAGATATACTGATAGCGGTCGCAAATGCCCGCCAGGCCGTCTTCGCCCCAGCGATAGGCCCGGCTTCTGGCATGATCATGCGGAAAAAAGTCCCAGGCATTGCCGTCGGCGCTGTAGTCCTCCCGCACGGTCCCCCAGGCCCGTTCGCTCACATACGGCCCCCATTTTTTCCAGTTGGCGCTTCGCGTGCCATGCGCTGCGAGTCGCTCCTGTTCGGCATTTTGCATGATGATGCTCCAAGCATTGATTATTCGGCTGATTTCATCACGATATCGCCGTAATAGGTAACGGTCGATTCACCGGTGTTGTCCGAATCGGTCATGAGGGCAATTCCCCGGATCATCGGCGGGTCTTGCCCGAATGCCGTTTTATAGTCTTCGAGAATATTCCGGGATTCGGAAACCCAGGTGCCCGTATTTTCCCCGCCGCTTTCCACGACAATCATCCTGACCCTGTCCGTATAAGCGTTCGGCACGATTTTGCCGACGGGTGCATTGCTGGCCCATATGTAGTTGATCGCCCCGATCGGGGGGTATTCGCCATGAATCATCTTGATCGCCTTGAATTTCGCCCGCTCGAAGAATCCGACATTGTCCGGGTCGTATTCAAAAGCAATATAGATGCGGGCCGGATAGTCGTCCCCGTCTTTTCGGCTGACATCGCCGCCTTTGTAAACGCCGGTGGCCCGCCAGCGCCACTCGATGACCGGGTATTTTCCGGGGTCGATACGTATTTTACGAATCAGGCCGGATGCGGAAGCATCGCTTTCAGCCCGCACGACGGTGGCGCCGTCGTCCTCGACCAGCTGATAGTCCGTATGTTGATCGATATCTTCAAAGGTCAGCGGCTCCCAGCCGGAAGGGATCGTTTCGCCCGGGTCGGCCTCGGAAAATTTGCCAATATGAAGGACCTCGCTGTTTTTTTCCCCGGTTTCGGTGTTTCCCGCACCGGACAGAAAAACAACTGCGGAAAAAACGATCATGGAAATTATTTTGAGTCGATTGGGCATCATCTGCGTTTCTCCTTATTGCATCTATGACCGCAGCCATTTGAAAAGCCGCCCCATTTAGCCAAGCACCTTTTCGGGAGCACCTGCCTTTTTCCATTCCGCGGCGGCGGGAGAGTATGATCCATCTGCTCCAGCTTCGTTTCTGATTTTGTGACTGGGCTTTATCCATCCGGACTCCCGTTCAAAAGAAAAGCAAACCTGAACTCAGGTTTCAATCGCGCCGGCTCATGTAAACCCTACGCCGGCGGTGCAGGTATAGCAGTGATCGGCGGTGGCGATGGGAATGCCCGGCGCCGGCTTTTCTGGCATCTCCGATACATGCACTTTTTTTTTCCCGCCCATGGGGATGCGCCTGGCCAGATTGAAGTCGCAGTCATAGAAATATCCATCCCATGCCACAGACACCAGTGTGCGGCACATCACCCCCTCGACCGCGCAAGGGTTGAAGGCCCTGGCCAGTTTTTCCATATACGCTTCGAAATTTCCCGAATCCATGAGCCACCGGCGAAATCTGCCGATCGGCACGTTGGCAAAGCTGAAGAGCTGGTTAAACGTGATCCCCCATCGCCTCTTGAGGACATCCCGGTATCGTTTCGCCGACTGCTCCTGGGAAGGCGGCAGAAACGCCCCGGTGGGATTGACCACAAGATTGAGTTCCAGCCCCGTACCCTCCTGGCCGTACCCGATCCGATTCAATTTCTGAAGCACCGCAATGCTCGATGCAAAAACCCCCTCCCCGCGCTGGGCATCGGCCTGCAATTCGTCAATCGACGGAAAGGAGCCAACGACGGCGACCCGGCGGGATGCCAGCTTTTCGATCAATCGGTCCTTTTGACCGTTGCCGAGCACGGAAAGGTTGGAGCGGAGCATGACGTGAGAGGCGATTTCCGAAAGCCTTTCGACGAGATATTCGAGGTTCGGGTTCAACTCCGGTGCGCCGCCGGTAATATCGACGATGTCAAAACCGCTTCTTTCGGCATAGGCAATGACCTGCTCGGCTGTGGCCCGGTCCATGTTTTCCGATCGGTGCGGCCCGGCATCCAGATGGCAGTGACGGCATTTCTGGTTGCACAGCAGGCCGACATTGATCTGCAGAATCGCCGTCTCATCCCGTGTCAACCGGAGGTCATGCCTGGTAAGGGTTTTATTGAAATGATCCATTTTCGTTACAAGGATATTTTTTCGGCGATATTGCGCATTTGTACCCCGTGCACCAGGGAGGCGCCGCCGCGGATGGCATTGGCCACATGTACGGCTTCCGTCATCTCGGAAAGATTGGAACCTTTTTCAAGACAATCTGTCGTGTAGGCATCAATGCAGTACGGGCACTGGACCGCGTGCGCCACTGCCAGCGCAATCAGGGTTTTTTCCCGCTCCGTGAGCGCGCCGTCGGCAAACACGGCGTTATAATAGTCGAAGAATTTTTTGGCCAGATCCGGTGCGTTTTTGCCGATTTCCTCAAACTTGGAAAGGTCCTCCGGGTTGTAATAGGTCTCCATTCGTTTCTCCTTGATGCTTTTGGTTGGCGGATTCAACCGAAAAAGACACGGTGAACCCCTTTAACAACAGGAGCCGCCGGCCCCCGCCTGTTCAGTTTCGGCTTTAACAGATGCCGGTGCGCAATCAAACGGGCCGTAATGGACGGACCGGTCCCCCCAAACGCTGAAGTGCCTGGAAAATCTGGTTTCCTGAATCATGGCAGCGGTATTGCCGCATACCAGCATGGGTTTGCCGGTGATAAACCGGTGGTGGTCATCGAGGGCGAAATCATGCGGGTGATTCGGAATCGTCCCCTGATAAACGGCAACCTGCCCGTAATCCTCGCAAATATCCTCCAGCGCGCTCAACTTGAACGCCCGGATGGTCATGGAATAAAAATCGATCATGCCGACTTTACTTTCAATTTCCGGATTTTCGAGGCTGATTTTTCTGCCGGCCGCCACCCGGTAATCCGGACACCCCAAGCTGTATAGAAGCCTTCTGAAATCTTCGATATACATGGCTCCGGCCAGACATTCCCCGTGCAGCACCGGATCATCGGCGAGGTGTTCCGGCACCCTGCAACCGGCAAAAACATCGGCGAAATACAGCTCTCCGCCGGGTTTGAGCACGCGAAAAATTTCTTTGAGCACGGAAGGTTTATCCGGCGACAGATTGATGACGCAGTTGGAAATTACGACGTCGATGGAATTATCGGCGATATCAAGCGCCTTTAGATCCTCGATGAACCCCTTGCGGAAATCCACGTTGGGATGTTTGTAGCCGAATTTTTCGCGCATAGAGTCCACATGCCGTTTGGCAACGGCAAGTTGCTCATCGGTCATGTCAACGCCGATGACAAAGCCGTTTTCGCCCACCAGTTTCGAGGCCACATACACATCCCGGCCCGTTCCGCATCCGAGATCCAAAACCGTGCAGCCTTCCAGAACCGGTGGCAAGGGAGACCCGCATCCATAAAACCGAGCAACGATTTCATCGTCTATTTCCTTCAGGGCGGCCCTCACTTCAGCCGGCACGGATTCCTCACTGCAGCAGCAGGCGCTTGTTTTCAGGTCCTGTGAGCTCTCAAGGATTTTTCCGTAATAGGCTTTGAGCTGCTCGTGAGCGTCAAATGCTTTGTTCACTTGGTCCTCCTCGTTTTATAAGAAAAAAAGCGGCCCCGTTGACGGGAACCAGTATGGCCCCAACCCATATTTGAACCCATAACGGCAGCGACCGATAGGAGCACCATACGGATAAGAGTGAAAACCGGTGTTTTTTTCCTGCCTGTCCGCTCAAAGTGATGTTCCTATTCATTTACTGCGGCGGCTCGACTTGCCCCGCTTCGATATCCAGGGCGGCGCAGGTTTGCCGATCCTGCGTTTCAAAAATTTCCATATATCCGCCGGCGAGCCACTTTTCCCTGGCCTGCCAGAATCCGGGCTTGGCCTGCTCCGTTATAATTTTGTTGGCCTCCATGGTCAGCAGCATCGCCTGGTGTATCTGTTGCTGATAACACTCCGTGGTGAGCGCCGCCCAATCGACGACCCGATCCAGGGACCTCCCGGCGGCATCCTTTTGATAAGGAGAATAGAATGCCGGATCATTCTTAGTCACGCGAACTGCTTTTTTGCCCTCTTCGCCGCCGTCCACCGCAAATCTCTCCCTCTGCCGGTTAACCGCGGCAAACAGAATCAGGCCTTCGGATTTTGCGGTGTCAATACTGGTGAAAACATACTTGTCAGGATTTTCGATGCCATAACCGGCCAGAACTTTCTGCAGCAGTTGGGTGGCCTGGCGCATATTTTTGAATTGATGCCCGGTATCGCCGTCGGAAGGCACTTCATCGAAATTTTTTCCATATGCCCAGCGGTAGGTGTCGGCAACGGTGATCTTAAGCTTCTGGTTGACTTGCTTCAAATTGATCTCGTTAATATCGACCGTGGATCGCGCCAGATACGGCAGGGCGGCAGCGCCCTCGGCCATGGCCTTGCCGGCCTGGTAGGTTGAAAGGCCGATTGGTGCGAAAAGCAACGGCGCACAAGCAGAAAAACACACAATAATGGCTATAAAAGAAATCGGTCGCATGATATGCCCTTTCATCTCTTGTATTAAAGTTTGACCGCCCGGTGTTCATAAAATCGATTAAGGTTACTTAACGCCGTACCTTATCTGTTTGGCGCCGGCGCGCCGGCCGCAATCCATTTTTCAAGCGTTCGGATGGCGCTTTCGGCCAAAGCAGGGCCGGCAAGCGGCATCTGAGGCGTTGAGATGCCCCTTGCACGCCTGATCAGTTCGCTTTTTCCGGGCTTGCCGGAAACCACCACCGGCCCGTTTTGGCCGCCGTTCATGACATTTTCGTATGAAGTTAAATCCAGACTGCTGGGCGGATTGGCGCCCGCGTGGCAATTTGTACAATTATTCCGGAATATGGTTTGCACCTCTGCAAAGGCCGCAGCGTCGGAGGGGGTACCGATGGCTGCCGATTTTTCGGCGGCCGGTTCCCCATTACCTCCCGGGGCACTCCTTTTGCCGTACACTATTTCACCGCCAAAATAGCCGAGACCGATCACGGTCAGAAAGGCGAGCAGGTAAATCACCAGCAGTGCTCCGGAGCCCTTGGAAAGCTTAAGGTTCAGGATGATAGCCAAAAGCAGGAGCACCATAAGGGCGCCGGCCAGGATCATCTTCATTTTGATCGGAAACATCCAATTGGCGCCATAGTAGTAGGCCCAATCCATCAAGCCCAGAACCACGGTGGGAAAAATCGCCAGGAAAGCCAGGGTGCTGCAGTGCCTTGCGGTTTGCCCATATTTGCCATATGCCGGCAAGAGCGCTATTGCCCGGAAAATCACCGCAGCGATGACAAGGCCGATGGTAAGATGGGTCAGCGTCGGATGAAGGGGATGCGTATACCCCAAATCTGCCAGAAAATGATAAATAAAATCGAAATTCATGCACGCCTCCCGGGTCTGCCTAAAAGGCCGTTTATGGTTTTTTCAGCAACTTGTATGCTGATGTGCCAGTTGATTAATGCGTTTGAGAATCGAGGCCAGGCCGTTGGCCCGGGCGGGCGACAAATTGGAGGTCAGCCCGATGGTATCCAGAAAATAAAGCTCGGCGTCTGCCACCGCTTCAGGGGACTGGTTATTCACCACTTTTAACACCAGGGCGATGATGCCCCG